>NZ_MJYC01000066.1:0-198962 GCF_001763115.1 Campylobacter sp. BCW_4323
GGATTCGAACCAACGGCCCCCTCCTTAAAAGGGAGATGCTCTACCGGCTGAGCTAACGAGACATTTTCTGAAATAAAAATGTGATTATGCCAAAATTAGCTCTATTTGTCAAGCTTTTTTAAATCATTTTTGGCATTTTCTCTCCAAATAACGAGAAAATATACTTATAGGTAAAGTCAAAACAAGATATGTAATAGCCAAAATTACATAAGCTTCAAGAGTAGCAAAAGTATAAGAATTTATCTCTTGTGCACTTTGGGTTAATTCATTTACAGCAATAACGCTTAATAATGAACTATCTTTAATTAAATTTGCAAATTGTCCACTCAGCGGTGCTAAAATATTTTTTAAAGCTTGGGGAAAAATTACATACGCAAAAACCTGCATCTCTTTTAACCCTAAAGCCCTAGCGCTTTCAAGCTGAGATATAGAAATACTTAAAATTCCAGCTCTAAATATTTCAGCTAAGTAAGCAGCAGAAAAACATGATAAAATAATAACTCCAGCCACATATCGATTATCAAGTCCTAAATTATTTGCAACGATATAATATATCAATAATACCTGCACTAGTAAAGGGGTTCCTCTGATAAGCTCTATGTAAAATATAGATAAAAATCTTAAAAAAACAATTGAACTTAAAGAAAAAGCACAAAAAACTCCACCCAAAATTATACTCAGTAATAAAGAAAAAAAACTGATTATTAAAGTATTTAAAAAACCTTGAAGAAATTTTTCTTTATAGGTCGTAATTGCACTAAAATCAAAATGATAAGCACTTATACTAAAACTACAATAACAAAACAATATTAAAAATAAAATCAAAAGAATTAAATTAGTGATTATTTTTGACTTTGATAGAGGTTTTAAAGGTTTAAAATTCTTATTTTTTTGGATAAACAAAGACAATAAAAATCTCCAAAATTACAATTTATTCATTTCTTAAAGTATCTAAAATGTTAATTTGAGTTGCTTTTTTTGCAGGATAAAAAGACGATAAAGCTATGATTATTAAAGCACCTATAATGGTTAAAGAAAAATCCATTAAAGACAAATCAAGTGGTAATTTACTGGTTCCATAAACATCAGCAGGTAAAGTTACAATATCAAAATTTCCTAAAAGCCATAAAGCAAAAAATGCAAGCATCACACCCACTATCATACCGCCGCCGCCAATAAGCATGCCTAAGGCAAAAAAACTCTTTTTTACCTCATTTTTGCTTGCACCTAGGGCAAGTAAAAGTGCTATTTCACTGCGACGATTCATTACTATCATCAATAAAGAACTTACTATATTTAAACTTGCAACCAAAATAATAAGCATCAACACTATAAAAAGCGCTCTTTTCTCAAGCTCTAAGGCTGAAAAGAAATTTTTATTTTGTTCCCACCAACCTACTACAGCATAATCGTCTTTTAAATAAGATTTAATTTTTTCAACATCCTTAAAAGCATTATCACTATATACATGAACTCCATCATAATTTGGATTTTTAGGCATTCCAAGTACTTTTTTCAATGCATCAACATCTGTATACATATAAGCTTTATCATAAAATGCAAGCCCTGAAGTAAAACGCGCTTTAACATCAAAACGTTTAGTTTGCGGTACTAAAGAAAATCCACTAGGATTAAGATTTGAAAAAATAAGTGAAAGTTTGTCATTTTTATGCAAACCAAATTCATCAATAAGTGCTGATCCTACAAGTATATCAAAACCACTTAAATTCTCATCCTTTAAAGCTTTAGCAACCACTTCGTTTATTTTTTTTTCATCATTAAAATTAACGCCAAAAAGCACACCACCTTCAAAACGATTATCTCCCTTTACAACAACTTGAGTGCTTATATAAGGGCTAAATAACAAATTTGGAAATGTTTTTCTTAACTCATCTATAAATTCATCATTTACAGGAGCGTAAAATTTAGGCAAAATAGTAATAGGATAATTCATCACAAAAAAGCGTTTTTCAAATTCTTTATCAAAACCATTCATAATTGCCATAGCTACAAGCAAAACGCAAAGTCCTACACAAACTCCCAAAAAGGCCAAAAGCATAGAAAGATTGATAAAGGGTTGTTCTTTATCAAATCTTAAATATTTAAAAAGTAAATATTTTAAAACGCTTTTATTCAAGCTAAAATTCCTTGCTTAGGACCACTTTTTCCATGGCATTCTTTAAATTTTTTTCCACTTCCGCAAGGACAAGGAGCATTGCGTGGAACTTTTTTAAACTCAGCTTCGCCAAGATTATCTTCGCTTGCGCCCATTTCTACTGAGCTTTGAAGCAGCTTTTCATTTTCTTCATTGGCTTTATTTTCTAAATTTTGCACCTCTTCTTGATTAAATTGCACACTAAAAAGTAGTTTAATACTATCAAATTTAATACGATTAACTAGCTCCAAGAAAAGATTATAACTTTCTTTCTTATATTCCACAAGAGGATCTTTTTGATTGTATCCGCGAAGTCCTATTCCTGTTTTTAAAATATCCATTTGATACAAATGCTCTCTCCAAGCATTATCCAAAACTTGCAAATATAAAATACGCTCTATATTACGCAATTCTTTAATCTCAAGTCTTGACATCTTTTCGTTATAAGAATTTTCAAGAATTTGACTTAGCTTATCTTGCATTTCAATGACGCTTAAATTTTCAAAATCTTTTTCACTAATCTGAGTTGAACACTCATATAAAATTTTTGCTTTCAAATTTTCAAAATTTACATTAGAATCGCTTTCATCAAGCATATAATCATTCATTACATTTGCGCTATATTCAGCGATATTTTGAGAAATTTTAGCTCTAATATCATAGTTTTCATCTAAAAGCTCATTACGATAACGATAAATAGTTTTTCTTTGTTCATTTGCTACATCATCGTATTCTAACAAATGCTTTCTGCTTTCAAAATGTAAGCTTTCTACTTTTTTTTGCGCATTTTCAACCGCTCTTGTAACGATTCTTGACTCTATGCTTTCGCCCTCTTCTATACCTAAGCGATCCATAATGCTTTTAATACGATCCCCACCAAAAATTCTTAAAAGATTATCTTCTAAACTTAGATAAAAACGACTTATTCCAGGATCGCCCTGCCTTCCTGCACGACCACGAAGTTGATTATCAATACGGCGGCTTTCATGTCTTTCTGTACCTATGATATAAAGTCCACCCAAAGCCCTAATCTCATCATCGATTTTTATATCCACACCACGACCTGCCATATTTGTAGCGATAGTTACGGCACCTTTTTTACCTGCATCTTGGATAATCAAAGCTTCTTGCTCGTGATTTTTAGCATTTAAAACATGATGAGGGATTTTCTCTTTTACAAGCATATTGTGAAAAACTTCACTGCGTTCTATACTTGCGGTTCCTACGAGCACAGGCTGACCTTTAGCATTGGCTTTTTTAATCTCTTCAATTACGGCTTTAAATTTTTCATTTTGAGTTTTATAGATAAGATCATCTTTATCTTGTCTTTTAATAGGAATATTTGTCGGTATAGAAATAACATCTAAACTATAAATTTGAGAAAATTCAGTCGCTTCTGTTTGTGCAGTTCCTGTCATACCTGCGAGTTTATTGTACATTCTAAAATAATTTTGAAAAGTAATATCTGCTAGAGTTTGGCTTTCTTCTTGAATTTTTACATTTTCTTTAGCTTCTAAAGCTTGATGCAATCCTTCGCTAAAACGACGTCCTTCGCTTAAACGCCCTGTAAATTCATCAACGATGATAACTTCATTATTTCTTAAAACATAATGCACATCTTTTTCAAAAAGATTATGTGCCTTTAAAGCTTGATCAAGCTGATGTGCTAAGATAGCATTATCAAGACTGTATAAATTTTCTACACCAAAAAGTTTTTCAGCCTTAGCAATACCTGCTTCGGTAATCAAAACACTACGATTTTTCTCATCTACCACAAAATCACCCTCAGGTTTTGCAGGAGGTAAAACTGCTTCGCCTTTTTGCATTTGCTTAGCTACTTCATTGGCTTTAATATAACCATCTAAAGTGCGATTTGTAGGGCCGCTGATGATAAGCGGAGTTCTTGCCTCATCAATTAAAATACTATCTACTTCATCTACAATAACAAAATTATGCTCTCTTTGAACTTTTTCAACTTTTGAAAATTTCATATTATCACGCAAATAATCAAAACCAAACTCATTATTGGTTCCATAAGTAATATCGCAATCATAAGCTTGCTTGTGCTCTATGTCACTATTTTGAGAAGAAAGAATCACGCCTACGCTAAAACCTAAAAAATTATAAATCGCACTCATTTGCTCAGCATCTCTTTTGGCTAGATAATCATTCACTGTAACGACATGTACGCCTTTGCCACTCATGGCATTTAAAACTACAGGCAAGGTCGCTACAAGGGTTTTACCTTCTCCTGTTTTCATTTCTGCGATTTTTCCATCGTGTAAAACCATACCACCGATTAACTGCACATCAAAATGACGCATATTTAAAGTTCTCTTACCTGTCTCTCTGACTATGGCAAAAACATCATTTAAGATATCATTTTCGTTTTTTTCTCCGCTTAAAATTTGCTCTTTAAATTTTGCAAATTCGGCTTTTAATTCATCATCGCTTAAATTTTGATATTTGCCTTCTAAAGCATTGATTTGTGCTACACGCTTGAAGTATTTTTTAACTTCACGATCATTTTTTGTTCCAAAAACGGCTTTTAAGGTATTTAAAAACATTTTTAAACCTTTATAAATTTTTCAAACTACCATTATAACGATTATTTAATTAAAATTAGCTAGAATGATATAAAAAATATAATTTTTTTAAGGAAAATAAATGAAAAAAACATTCTTGATATTTTTTATTTTTATAGGACAACTTTTTGCCCTTGATCTTAATTTTAATACCTTTTCAAGCAATTTTATCCAAATAGTAAAATCCAAAAACTCTACACTTTCTTATTCTGGACATTTTATACTGAGTAAAGATCAAGCATATTGGAGTTATGATACTCCTAGTAAAAAAGAGATTTATATTAACAAAAATCAAGTAACCATAATAGAGCACGATCTAGAGCAAGTCATTTTCTCTCATCTTGATAACATTCCAAATCTTAATGAAATTTTCAAAAAAGCAAGTCTTATAGATAAAGATAAACTTGTAGCAAAATATGATAATATAAATTATACAATTAAACTCAATCAAGAGCAAATTCAAAGCATATCCTATAAAGATGAATTTGAAAATGATGTTATAATCAATCTAAACAATCAAATTAAAAATCCAAAAATTAATTCCGATGTTTTTAAGGCAAAAATTCCGCAAAATTATGATATAGTTCGCTAATTTTGCGTTGTATTTTCATCAAGCTTTATATCATAACCTGTTTGTGGTAAATGATAAGGCTTGCTTGCGTTATTTTCTTTGAATATTTGTGGAGGATTGGCGATTAAATCTCTTTTAATTTTTTCTTCTATATCTGGAGTCATTTTAGGTGTATTTAAATTATCTATATTGATTTCTCCATTGTCATTTTTATTTTCTTCATCTGAATCTTTGAAAAGCTGTTCAACTTGCTTGGCTTCTAAATTTGGAACACTAGGAGTTGGGATCTTTTCAACACCAGGAACTTGAGTTTTAGGAACTTCTAAGTTTTCAAGTGCTTTTTTTACCTCGCTGCCCATACTTTTCTCTTTAGCCTCAGTACTTTCTAAAAAGCGTTTAAACTCCTCTAAATCAAATTTTTCCACTCCGCTTAAAGATATGATATATATATCATCTAATTTAATCTTATACTTCTTATCTAAAAATTTTTCTAAAGTTTTTTTAAAATTATTTTTTCCAATTTCTGTAAAAATATCTTCGTAAAAAAACCCTGAAATTACTGTATTTACAGCATCAATCAACTTATTTTCATTTTCTTTTAAATTATTCCCATCAAATTCCAAAGAAATTTCAACTTTTTTAAGAACATTTGCTCCACTTTTAGAATACAAATCTGTTCTTATTTTATCTATTTCAAGATTTTGAGCATTTAAACTCAAAGCCAAAAAAACACTTAAAAATATTTTTTTCATTTAATGCCTTTAAATGATTTGTTCTTGTATTTCAAGATCTAAAAAATTATGTTTTTTATAAAAATCAATCACATTAGAATCTATTTTTAAAATATTAGCAAAATAAAATCCAAAATTTATCTTTTTTGTAGAATAAATTTTTAAAGTATTTGGATTTGTAGCGCGAGAAAGAGCGACATAAAGCTGTCCATTTTCAAAAATATGATCAATATCACACACTAATTTTTCAATGCTCATACCTTGTGATTTGTGTATAGTAATAGCATAAGCTAATTTAATAGGAAACTGTGTAACACTTGCAAGAATATTAACAACAAAATCTTTACCTGATTGTTCAAGTTCTTCCATGAAAAAAGTATAAGGTTCAAGTAAAATTTTCATCCCATTATTTTTAATAATACTAATATAAATTTTCTCCTCTTCATAAAGAATATCTTCTATAATGCCTTGCTCACCATTATAATAATTCTTATCCCAATTATTTACACAAAAAATAATACGAGCACCTATTTTAATATTTAATTCTTCCAATATATTTAAGCTTCTAATCCAAGAATCAAGTTCTTCATCTTTTATTCTCTTATCTTCTTTTTTAACCTGAGCCTTAAAGCATACAAGTGGGGTCTCAAGTTTGCTTAATTTTTCTTGATTAATATTGTTTACTTTTTTATTGATACCACAAAGTAAAGTATAATCATCTTCTAAATTTTCTAATTCTTTATAATCAATTCGCAAAGATTCAAAAAAGCTTAAAATTTTTTCATCTAAAAAACCTTGTCTAATCAAAGATAAATAGTTATAAAATTCCATATTTTGTGTTCTTTTAGGTTGAGAAAGTTTAATATTCTTAAAATTTAAATCTTGCCAAAAAAATGAAGAAAAAGCATAATAAGAATGATTAAATAAAGTTTCTTTTTTTTCTTTAATTACGGGAGGCAGTTGAAAAAAATCTCCTACAACTAAAATTTTTCCATTAAATTGAGAATTTTTAAGTCTAAAGCCTATCATTTCAAAAACACTTGCGCTAACCATGGAAATTTCATCGATAATAATAAGCTCAATCGTTTTTAAAAGCTCTTTAAGTTTTGTTAATTTTTCTTTTTGTTTTTGATTGCGATCCAATGTGCTTAATTTCATCATATCATCACAATACCCTAAACAAAAAAAGCTGTGTAAAGTAACACCGCCTATATTAAACGCCGATAGAGCACTAGAACCAAGAGCTATAGCTAATTTTTTTTGTTTTCTATAAGATTTGATAAGCTCATTTGTCAAAAAGCTTTTACCAACTCCAGCACCACCACTTAAAAAAACATTATCATAAGCTAAAATTTTTTCTAGTTTATCAAGCATTATATTTCCTTGGCTTTAATTATAACTATTTTTTCTAAAAGGTTGATTATGAAATCTTGTTTATATTTTACTTTTATAGTGCTATTTTTAACAGCTTGTTCAACAAAAAATTTAACTTCACTTCATCATGAAAATTTAGAACAAAAAAATGAAAATCAACATTATGCAAAACTTGAATACGAACAAAATGTAAGCATTTTGCCACAATTTGCTTACGATATTAATTTTGATGCAAAACGATATAAAAAATATTTCTTTAACCCTTGGCATGATTCGTTTAAAAATTACAAAGGACAAAATATTTTTTGGTCCTTTCCTTTATATTTAAATTCAAAAAATACTTATTATTTTTTCAATAAACAAATTATTCCACTTTCATGGTTTAAAAACGCTATAAATAACGCAAATATCCAAGAATTCGGTAAACTTAATCAAAAAGCTTTAATTATCCAAAATACAATCATTAAAAATCTTCCAACCCAAAGAGCTATCTTAAAAAATCCTTTTTTTGAAAATGAAGGAATTCCTTTTGACTATGCAAGCGATGGCGTTTTAAATGCTGGAACCCCTGTCTTAATTTCACATTTTAGCAAAGATAAGCGTTATGCTTTTGTTTTAGGTGAAGCTGGATTTGGATTTGTTGAAAGTAAAAATTTGGAATTTTTCTCAAACGATAGAGCGAAAATCTATGAAAATCTTAACTTTATCACACCACTAAAAGAAAAATTTCCTATCTATAGTGAGGATGGTAAATTTTTCTTTGAAAGTAGAATTGGCGCTATTTATCCTTGCTACAAAGAAGATAAAAACTATTTTTATGGAAAAATAGGTTCTAAAAAATATAAAATTTCTAAAAAAGATGTATCTAAATTTCCTTTACAATTCAATGATAAAAATTTAAAAAATCAACTTTCACAAGTTTTAAATTTGCCTTATGGCTGGGGCGGTTATAATTTTGAAAGAGATTGTTCTTTACTAACTCGTGATATCTTTTCAGCTTTTGGACTTTATCTACCAAGAAATTCAGCTGCACAAAAAAATTCTTTTAATCATTTTGATATAAGCACTCTTAGTAATTCTCAAAAAAAAGATTTTTTAAACCGCTTTGGGAAAGCTTATCTTAGTTTACTTTATTTACCTGGACATATTATGCTTTATGCAGGACAAATTACAGATAATAATATTGCCATACATAATATATGGGGCTTAAGAAAAGATGCAACCCAAAGACTTCTCATAAGTTCTAGCGTCATCACTTCTTTAGAAATAGGAAAAAATGAAATTTTAGAAGATAATTTGCTTTTATCAAGACTTAAAGAAATAAGTTTTATAAATTTAAACGAACAAGAAAAAGAGCAAATAAAAAGCTATCTTGAAAATATACAAAACAAATAAGATTTATTGATTTAATCAATAAATCTTTTAGTTAAATCTGCAAAATATTCTATGCGTCTATCTCGCAAAAAAGGCCACCAACGACGCACATTTTCACTTCTTTTTTTATCTATTTCTACGATTTTTACACATTCGTTTTGAGAATCTAAAAGACAAAGTTCTTCACCTTGAGGGCCAAAAACAAAAGAATTTCCCCAAAATCTAATGCCCTCTTCTACCCCACTTACATCTTTTTCAAAACCTACTCTATTGATAGCTACTACATATAAACCATTAGCTATAGCATGTCCTTTTTGAACACCAAGCCAAGCATTGAGCTGCCTTTGTTTTTCTTCATCTTCATCCTTATCAAACCAACCAATTGCCGTGGGATAAATAAGAATCTCAGCTCCTTTTAAAGCCATAATTCTTGCTGCTTCAGGATACCACTGATCCCAACAAATAAGCACTCCAAGCTTACCTAAACTTGTATTTATAGGTTCAAAACCCAAATCTCCAGGAGTAAAATAAAATTTTTCATAAAAACAAGGATCATCAGGTATGTGCATTTTACGATATTTACCTGCTATAGAACCATCTTTTTCAAAAACCACTGCAGTATTATGATAAAGTCCGGCACTTCGTTTTTCAAATAATGAAGTAATAAGCACTATTTGATTTTTTCTAGCTATATTTGCCCAAAATTTCACATCTTTTTCATAATCATTAGCATAGTCAAAAAAATCCACATTTTCACTTTGACAAAAATACTCACTTTGATGAAGCTCTCCTAAACAAATAAGCTCAGCTCCTTGTTTAGAGGCTTCTTCTATAAATTCGCAAGTTTTTTTTATAGTTTGTTCTTTGTTTGAGTGAAATTTTTGTTGTATTAAAGCGATTTTCATTGTCTTTGCCTTTCTTGTTCTGCATCATCATAAGGATCTAAATGAATTTGTATATCCCATTTTTCATTTTCAAACATCTTACGCACACCTTCTTCTATTTCATCTGAAATTTTATGCGCATTTAAAAGCGAAATTATAGGGCAAAAAACCAAATGCACGCTTAAATAATTACAACTTGGAGTTTTACGCGTCTTTAATTCATGATAGGAAATTATTTCAGGATTATTAGAAATCAAAATACAAATTTTATCCACTTGTTCCTTAGGTAAAGCCTCATCCATTAAAAAAGCCAAAGCTTTTTTAATGATTTTAAAAGCAGAAAATGCCGTATAAAGACTGATCACTATCCCAAAAATAGCATCAATAATATGTAAATTTGTAAAATAAATCAAAACCAAAGCCCCTAAAGTACAAGCATTGGTTAAGCAATCTGTTTTGTAATGCAAAGCATCACTTTCTATAATCAAACTTTTGGTTTTTTTAGCTACATAATTTAAAAAAAGTACAAGAAAAAAAGTCATAATTAAAGCAAAAATCATCACATAGATGCTTGAATTTAAATCTTTAATTTCTTCTTTATAATAAATCTTTAAAATACTCTCATAAAAAATAAAAATCCCCACGCCAACTATAAAAACACCTTCTAACAAACCCATTAAAGCTTCAATTTTAGAAAAACCAAAATTATAATTTTCATTCGCCTTTTGTGAGCTTTTTTTAAGAGCTAAAAAATTAAAAGCAGAAATAGCAAAATCCATTAAAGAATCAATCGCACTTGAAAGCACTGCAACAGAACCACTTGTTAAGCCTACTATAAATTTAACCAAGGCTAAAACAATAGCACATAAACTTGCTACAAGAGTTGCTTTTTTTTGCAAACTCATCTTAAACCTTTGAAACGATTTTGACAAGAACAATGCAAAGAACCGTTTTGTCGTAAAAACACTCTTGCATCTACTCCTATAATTTTATGATTGGGTAAAGCTTTAGAAAGTCTTTTAGTTATGATTTCATCATTTTTATCCTTATAAAAAGGCACAATTAAAGCATTATTTATAAAAACAAAATTCGCATAAGTCGCCCCCAATCTTCTTCCTTTATAGTATAAAGGCTTAGGTATAGGAAGTTCTACTAAATCAAAGCCTGTTTTTTTAAGCTCTTCTTTCATTTTTTGCAAAGGCAAATAATGCTCATCCTCTTCATCTTCACAAACACAATGTGCTATGGTATTTTTATCTATAAATCTTGCTAAGGTATCGATATGATGATCTGTATCATCACCTTTTATGAAACCATTTTCTAGCCAAATAATTTGTTTTAAACCAAAAATTTCTTTTAATTTTATATCAATTTGGGTTTTGTTTAGATGAGAATTTCTATTTTCATTTAAAAGACAATGAGAGCTTGTAAGCATCACACCCTCTCCATTAAAGTCAATACTTCCTCCTTCTAAAACAAAATCCACCTTTTTAAGCCCCTCTTTAAATTTTTCTTTAAAAAGCTTAGAATTTACAGCATTATCAAGCTCACTTTGAAATTTATTTCCCCAAGCATTAAAAGTAAAATCAAGAGCCTTTAAACGATTATTTTCTACTATATCTATAGCTCCAAAATCACGTATCCAAGTATCATTTGTATCACATTTAAAAAACTCAACATTTTTTATATCTTTAAAATTTTCAAAATCACTCTGTTTAGGAGCTATAAGTAAAACTTTTTGAAATTCACTTACCACTTTTACAAATTCTTTATAACTTTGCAAAATTTCCTCTAAATATGGACTCCAATCGCTTTTTTCATGAGGTAAAGAAAGCATGAGGTATTCTTGCTCACTCCATTCAGGAATTGATTTTATCATTTAACTACCTTTTTTGATAATAAAATTATAATTGTATCATTTTTTGGAATTTTGTCAAATTTAAGAAGATTGCCTCGATATTTCGAGGCTTTAGTGTATTATTTAAAAAAGATTTTCATTTCATCATTACTTAAAACAAGTTTTCCATTTTCATTTGAAATTTTAAAAGTTCCTTTGAAATTTGAAAGGAAAGAATTTTCAAAATCCATTACATCCATTGGGTGACAAAGCATTTGAGTTGAAGCTACGCGATCACCTTCGATTTGCAAAGTATCTGCCTTAGTTTGGTAAGAACCAAAAAAACGATTACATCCTGAATAACCATAAAATTTATTATTTTCAAAACTAATATTTGGACTTTCCTCTGCGTTTTTTGGATCAAAAGTTTTACCATTAACTATAATTTTTTCTATTTTGAAAAGCTGGTTTTGCACAAGTTCATTATTACCTTTAGAAGTAGATGAAGTAACAGAAGTACTAGCACAACCCGCAAAAAAAGTTGCAGCTAAAGCAATTTGAAGCGTTTTTTTCATTTTATTCCTTTAAATTTGAAATTGGTTAAGTTCGCTTTCGAGATTATGACACACTATTTTTAACTCATCTGCAACTTGAAGCAGAATTTTAGAAATTTCTTCATTCTTTTCACTTACTTCGACATTTTTTTGCATACGAGAAAGTAAATTTTGTATATTCTCTTGGGAAATTTTTATTTTTTCAGTACATTGAGTTACCAAAGCCCTAGCATCTTCGTTGCATAATTTAACCTCATTAGCATCATCAACCAATAAAGTGGTGTCATCATTTAAAGCTTGTATACTTTGAGCATTTTTCTTTAATTCTGCGCTAACCTCATTAATACTTTGCAAAAGCTCTTTTGTAATTTGAGCTACATTTCCCAAAAATTCTTCACTGTTCTGAGCCAACTGCCTAACATCCTCAGCAATTACAGAAAAACCTCGTCCAAATGCACCAGCCCTAGCTGCTTCTATGCCAGCATTTAGGGATAGTAAATTGGTTTTATCTGCAATCTCATCCATCATTTGAGTTGCTTTTTGTATATTACCTGCTTGATTAACCATGTTTTCAACTTTTTTAGCCAATTCATTTTCATTTTGAGATACTGTTGATACTTTATTAGCAACATTAAACAAAGATTTAAGCATTTGCTCTAATAATAAAAAGGATTTTTCATTGGCACTATTTGCCTTATTTGACAAACTAGCAAGTTCTCCAAGTTCATTGCCAACATTTGCACCAAGTTTAAAACTTTGATCTATTTGCTTATGACTTTGTGAACTGATATCACTTAAAGAAATAGCATTTGAATTTAAAAGATTGCTTTGTTTTTCTACATTTTTTGAATTATGACTTGCACCGCTAACTGCCTTGTGAGTTTTTTCGATAAATTGATTGATATATCCACAAGCTAAAGCAATTTCATCTTGACCTTTAACTGAAATACGAGCTTTTAAATTGCCACTTCCTTGAGCTAATTCTTTAGCATGATTTAAAAGCTCTAAAACAGGCTTTCCAACAACAACTTTAAGCATTAAAAGAACCACACAAAGGGTAAAAATCAAAGCAATAGTAAATATTATAATATAAGATTGACTGGTTTTACTTATATCTTTTTGAACACCTTCTAAAGAATGCGATATATCCATAACCCCTATCACACTCCCTACATTAGCATTTGCATGACAAGCAACACAACTTTCATCTGCAATCAAAGGGCGTATCAATCTTAAATGCACAACACCATTTACATTTTCTTCTAAAGCTTGAATTTTAGGATTTGAAAATTGTTCTATAATACGCTTATCATTTGAAATTTGAGGGGCTTTCATCTCAAAAAGATCTATAGTATCTTTTGAAGGATAAATTTTAATATCACTAATACCCTCTATACTTTTTGCATCTTCAATGGCTTCTTTAATTTTTTCAGGATCTCCTAAATTCATAGCCATTCTCATTGTTTGAAAAACAGAAGTACTTACGGTATCTAAATTTGCCCTGCTCATTTTATTGGCAGTATTTTTAAAGTCCAAATTTAAAATCACTTGCATTACAATAAAACTTATAAGCAACACCACAAAAATTGCAGCAGAAACCTTAAATCCTATAGTTTTAAACATCATAGTTTCCTAAAAATAAAATTTTTCGGAAATATTTTACACATAATTTATTTAATTTTTATTGAATTATGTGTAAAAAACATAACATTCCATTAAACTTAATGTAAAAAATGTCTTACTCCTGTAAAATAAAGCGCCATACCATACTCATCAGCCGCCTTTACCACTTCATCATCTCTTATACTTCCGCCTGGTTCTACTATAGCCTTAACCCCTACTTTACTTGCTTCATCTATGCTATCTCTAAAAGGAAAAAAGGCTTCACTTGCTAAAACGCAACCTTGCAAATCAAGTCCCATTTCTTTAGCTTTAGCGATTGCTGCCTTTGCTGCATCGATTCTACTTGTCATACCCATACCTATAGCCACCATAGCACCATTTTTTACATAAACAACATTGTTTGATTTGGTAAATGCTGCTATTTTCATAGCGATTTCAAGATCTTTTAATTCTTCCTTACTTGCCTCTCTTTGACTCATAAGCTTTGCATTTTTAAGCTCATCTTCGCCTACTTCATCGCTGTTTTGATATACAAAACCCCCATCAATATGTTTAAAATCATATTTATCAAAACTGCGGATTAAAAACGGACTTTCTTGAGTGAAAATTTTAATGCGTTTTTTACCTTCAAACACGGCTAAAGCTTTTTCATCTACATTGGCTGCAATGATTACTTCTACATAAATTTCATTGATTTTATTTGCTAAAGCCTCATCAAGAGTTCCATTGATTGCAACCACTCCTCCATAAGCACTGACGCTATCGCATTTTAAAGCATGTATATAGCTTTGTACTAAATTTTCTTTTATAGCAAAACCGCAAGGATTTCCATGTTTTACTATAGCAATAGCTGGAGCTTTATCGAAACTACTAGCTAAATTTAAAGCTGCGTTAATATCGGTTAGATTATTAAAACTTGCTTCGCCTTTAAGGGCTTTAAAATTTGCACTAAAAAAAGCATCAAACTCATATAAAGCCCCTTTTTGATGTGGATTTTCTCCATATTTTGTATCAAATACTTTTTGTCCTACTATAAATTTACTCGCTCCAAAACCTCCATTAAAGCGTTCATTCATATAATTTGCAATATAAGCATCATAATTTGCTGTATGCTCATAAGCTTTTATCATCAAATTTAAACGAAAATTCTCATCATTTTGACCTTTTTTTAAAGTCTCAATCACTTTTTCATAATCAAGCGGATCGCAAAGTACCATCACATCTTTATAGTTCTTCGCTGCACTTCTTATCATCGCAGGTCCGCCTATGTCAATATTTTCTATAATTTCATCAAAATCATCGCTCATAATGGTAGTTTTTTTAAAAGGATATAAATTTACACAAACTAGATCAATGCCTAAAATTTCATTTTCTTTTGCTTGTTTGATATGATTTTCATCGCTTCTTTTATGCAAAATCCCACCGTGAATCTTAGGGTGCAAAGTCTTCACACGCCCTTCAAAAAGCTCAGGACTCTTTGTAAAATCACTCACTTCTATAACTTTTATTCCATTTTCTTTTAAAAGCTTAAAAGTCCCCCCAGTTGAAAGAATCTCAAAACCTAAATTTTCAAGCTCTTTGCCAAATTTTACTATGCCTTCTTTATCACTCACACTAAGTAATGCTCTCATTTTTACCTTTCTAAATGTTTTTTAACTTTTTCATAAGCTTCGTTGATTTTTTGAAATTTCTCTACGCCGATTTTAAGCTCTTCTTCGCTGACATTGTTTGCGTTTAAAATATCAGGATGGTATTTTTTTGCTAAATTGCGGTATTGTTTTTTTACCGCATTTAAATCTGCATTATTTGGAAGTTCTAAAATAGTAAAAGCTTCATCAAGACTTAATTCTTTTTTAGAACTTTTTAAATTTGAAAGACTTGCAATAAAAGCATCTAATTCGCTTTTTGCTATATCAAAGGCTTTAGCGATTTGCTCTAAAATTTCACGCTTTTTAGCATTAAAATCTGCATCGATTAAAGCCATAAAAACAAGCACACGCAAGACATTAAAACGCTCATTTTTAGGTAAAGGCACTTCTTTTAAAAAATCTTTTGCCACATAAAAAGCATCGCTTAAATTTTCTTTATGTTCGTTAAAACTTGCTTTTAAAAAAGCTCTTTCTTTTTCATCTTTGGCATTTGCATCTAAAAGATCTTTGATCATTTCAGCTTCATTTTCACTTACTCTGCCATCGCTTTTTGCAATTTTTGCCAAAAGTGCGATAACATAGTAATTCATACGCCTTTTAAACTCATCCATTCTTTCTTCCATAACCCCACGAGCAAAACCCTTAGCAAAGCCTTTAGCTCCTCTTGTAGCTGAGTTTAAAAAATCCTGTTTTCCCCAAGTTTTATAATACCAGTAAAACACCAAAACAACGAGTATAATTAAAACTAAAGTCATTGGATTTGCTCTTTAAAACTTTCAAAATAAAGCTTATCAAGTTCAGCCTTGCTTAACTCAATGCTATCAAGTTTAAAATGTTTTTGGCTTGTACTCACACCTAATTTATAAGCTTTTACTCCAAATTCTTTAGCTAAATTTAAAAAAGCTTCTTCATTTTCTTTACTAAGCCCTACTATAGCACGACTTGCACTCTCATCAAAAATCAATTTTTCATCATCAAAACCACTTGTTAAATTTGCACCTACACTAGAAATAGCAAACATTTTTGCCAAAGTCATAGCAATACCCCCTATTCCTACGCTATTGGCACACTCAAGTAAAGAATTTTGATTGGCTTTATAAAGCAAATCCCAAAGTGCAAGTTCAGCTTTATAATCAAGCTCTTTAAGACTTCCTGATACTTTTTTATCTTGGATTTTCATTATCATAGATCCACCAAATTCTCCTAAACTTTCACCCAAAAGATAAACGCTTAAATTTTCTTTTTCAAAACTAGCTTTTAAGGTTTTATTTGCATCTTCTAAAACCCCTACGCTTACTATAGTAGGACTTGGATAAATACTTACACCTTCGGTTTCATTATAAAGTGAAACATTGCCGCTTACTACTGGGGTATTTAACTCTTTACAAGCTTCCTTAATACCTTCGCAACCTTGTGCGAATTGCCACATCACTTCAGGATTTTGCGGATTTCCATAATTTAAACAATCGCTTATTGCCAAAGGCTTAGCTCCTGTGCAAGCAACCTTTCTTCCTGCAGAAGCTACTGCTAAAGCTGCTCCTATTTTAGGATTTACATAATTTAAGCGTGAGTTACATTCTACAGCCATAGCCACACTTGCGCCATTTTCTTTAATACGAATAACACTAGCACCTAATTTTCCATCGGCTTTTATGGTATTGGTTTGCACGCTTGAATCAAATTGATCATAAATAAAAGCTTTGTTATTTATATTTTCATTTTGAAGCATTTGTATAAAAAGCTCTTGAATACTTGATTTTAGCTCAAATTTATAGTCTTTAATTTCACTTAAATATTTTGGCTCACTTGTAGGGCGACTTAAAATCGGCGCTTTTTCACTTAAAGGCTCGATAGGAATAAGCCCTACAAGCTCATCATGCCAAAAAAGTTCCATTTTTCCTGTATTGGTAACCTCACCCATAACCACAGCATCTAAATCCCATTTTTTGAAAATTTCTATAACCTTATCTTCATAGCCTTTTTTCGCACAAATAAGCATTCTTTCTTGAGATTCGCTAAGCATTAACTCATAAGGAGTCATACCGCTTTCACGCATAGGAGTTTTATCTAAGTAAAGTTTCATGCCACTGCCACTTCTTCCTGCCATTTCAAAAGAACTTGAAGTAAGCCCTGCAGCACCCATATCTTGAATACCCACAATATAATCGGTTTTAAAAAGCTCTAAACAAGCCTCCATAAGAAGTTTTTCACTGAAAGGATCGCCAATTTGCACTGTAGGACGCAAAGATTTGCTTTCTTCATTGAAGCTATCACTTGCCATAACCGCTCCACCAAGTCCATCACGCCCTGTTTTTGAACCCACATAAATCACAGGATTTCCTACACCTTCAGCCTTAGCATAAAAGATATCTTCACTTTTACAAACCCCTAAAGCAAAGGCATTTACTAAGATATTTCCATTAAAACACTCATCAAAAGCACATTCTCCACCTATAGTTGGCACACCCATGCAATTTCCATAATGAGAAATTCCATTTACCACACCTTTAACAAGGTATTTTTGATGTTTGCCGCATTTTTCATCATGAATATTGCCAAATTTTAAAGAATTTAGCCCTGCAACCACTCTTGCACCCATAGTAAAAACATCACGCAAAATTCCCCCTACTCCTGTAGCCGCACCTGCAAAAGGTTCGATAAAGCTAGGGTGATTGTGACTTTCTACCTTAAAAACTGCTGCCATACCTTGCCCGATATCAATAACCCCTGCGTTTTCTCCTGGACCTTGAATCACCCAAGGTGCTTTAGTTGGAAAACCATTAAGATATTTTTTACTGGATTTATAAGAGCAATGCTCACTCCACATCGCAGAAATAACCCCAAGTTCTAATAAATTTGGTTCTCGTCCTAAAATTTCTAAAATTTGTGCATATTCTTCATCGCTGATTTTATGTGCTTTTATGGTTTCTTTATCCATTTTTATCCTTTCATTTTCCTAAACAAAAATTACCAAACATTTCGTCTAAAATTTCATCTCTTTGAAAATCTTTAGTAAATCTTGCAAGTTCATTAATAGCTAAATTAAGTTCAAAAGCAAAAAGTTCTAAAGAACTTTCCTCTAAAAGTCCTTTAGCTCTAAAAATCGCTTCACTTGAAATTTTACAAGCATTAATAAGATCTAAAGAACTTACCATAATACCTTCGCTATCAAAAGAATTAAGATAATTTTGCAATTCTTCTTTTAATAAAGTGATATCTTTTTGAGCACTAAGCTTGATAAAATTTTTATTTTGAGTATTTTTGAAAACATTTTCTAAATCACTTTTATTTAAAATCCAAAAGATTTTTTTATCAGTATTTGCTAATAAGTCAAAAATTTTCTCATCTTCTTTATCTTGCACTCTTGAAGCATCAAAGACTGCCAAAATAATATCTGCATCTTCTAAACTTTTTTTACTTAAAGCTACGCCGATTTGTTCTATAACATCTTTACTTTCCCTAATACCCGCTGTATCTATAATGCGTAATAAATGTGTTCCTAATTTAAAGCTCTCTTCTATAGTATCACGAGTGGTGCCTGCTATATCTGAAACAATAGCTCTTTCATAAGAAAGCAAGGCATTTAAAAGCGAGGATTTGCCTACATTTGGCTTACCTACAATAGCGATTTTAAAACCTTCTATAAGTCCTTTTCTGCTTTGAGAAAGTGTATAAATTTCTTTTAAAATTTTAGAATTTTCTTCACACATAGTAGAAATTTGTTCTAATAAATCAGAAGGTAAATCATCATCAGCATAATCAATGCTAGTTTCTACAAAAGCCAAGGTTTTAACCAAATCTGTGCGAATTTTTTCTAAAAGTTCTCCTAAGTTTCCTTGCATGTTGCGTGCTATAATTTTAGCTGCAAGTGCAGATTTTGAAAGTATGAGATCTTGTATATTTAAAGCTTTTAAAGGAGTCATTTTACCATTTAAACACGCTCTTTTGCTAAATTCCCCTGCTAAAGCAAGTCTTGCTCCTAAACTCACAAGTTCTTCGAGTAAAACTTCACTCACACTAAATCCTCCATGAGTTTGAAACTCTACTATATCTTCCCCTGTAAAACTATAAGGGGCTTTAAAATATATCATTATAGCTTCATCGATAATTTCATTATTTTGATTAAAAAGTTTTGTAAAAGTAGCATGGCGGGGGGTGAGTTTGGTTTTGTGGCTAAGCTTTAAGGCAAATTCTAAAGCCCTTTCACCGCTTAATCTTACAATAGAAATCGAACCCACACCATGAGCTGTGGCAATAGCCGCTATAGTATCACTCATCTTTTTTGAAAAAGTCGTTTATTACAACAAATCTTTGATCATTATTTTGCTTAATTCCTACATACTTATCTGGAAATTCAGCTCTTAACTGCTCTAAAGCAATTTTTATCAAAACCCCATCTAAAGGTTTGGTTTGTCCGCGTCCATGAATTTTAATTTTTTCAATCACGCTTTGTAAATAAAGCTGCATACCTTGAATTTGATTTTCTAAAAATTGAGCGATCTCAAGGCGTACTAAAAGATTATATTTTAAATTGATCCAATTATGCAAAAGATAAGAAATAGCCTTGTAACGATGCGCTTCTTTGCCTATCATCAAAGCAGCATCTTCTCCATCCAATCGAATCAAAACACAATCTTCATCATACATTCTAAGTTCACTAAGCTCTATTTTAAACTGGGAGCTTTCTAAAAGTTTTACAAGCTGAATACGAATCTCATCTAAAATATCCTGAGCATTACGCACTCCTTTGCTTTCTCGATGAAAACTATCAAAAATTTCATCACTTTTTACTGTGTATTTTTCTTTTTGACTTTTATTTTTTTCATTTTTTATTTCAATCTTGTTTTCTCGTTTTGGCTCATGTGTTTCTAGTTTGTGATTTTTTGAACTTGTAAATTCTTTTTTAGGATTTTTTTTCAAAATCCTTTTTTTTGCTTTAGCCTCTATAATTGCCTTTTTTCTTCCAAATCCAAAAAAACCTTTTCTTGGATGCTGAATAATCTCATATTCTAAGTCCATAACAGAACATTCTAAACTTCTTGAAGCTTCTGTTAAGGCGCTTTGAAGATCAATGGCTTCGATTTTCATTTTTCATGCTCCGCTTGTTTTTTGTGATGTTCTTTGGCAAATATTTTATTGATAACCCATTGTTGAACCAAAGAACAAAGGTTATTTACAAACCAATAAAGCGTAAGTCCTGCTGGGAAAGTGATAAAGAAAAAAGTAAAAATCACTGGTAAAAATTTCATAATCTTAGCTTGCATAGGATCTTGTATAGTCATAGGTGTAATAAGCTGTTGTAAAAACATCGTTGCACCCATTAAAATAGGCAAAATAAAATAAGGATCCATTACCGATAAATCATGTATCCAAAACGCCCAAGGAGCTGCTTTTAACTCAATAGCATTAAGCAAAACGCGATAAATAGCAAAGAAAATAGGAATTTGTAAAAGTATAGGCAAACAACCACTCATAGGATTTGCACCATGTTTTTTATAAAGCTCCATCATGTGCATATTCATTTTTTGTGGATCGCCTTTATAACGCTCTCTAATATCTTTCATTTTAGGAGCAAGATCTTTAAGTTTATTCATAGAAATCATAGATTTATAAGTTAGTGGGAATAAAATAATACGCACAATTAAAGTCATCGCAACGATAGCCCAACCCCAATTTCCTATATACTGATGTAAGAAATTCAAAAACTCAAACATAGGCTTAGCAATAAAAGTAAACCAACCATATTCAACAACTGCTTCAAGGCGTGGATCTATACTTCTTAAAATCACATGTTCTTTAGAACCTATATAGCCCCCTGCTTTAAATTCATTATCACTATAAGCAAAAACTATAGGGTTTTTATTAGCATCCTTGCTGATTGCCACATTTAAAGGTTTATCAAAATTATAAAAGAAAGTTGCATAGTATCTATCAAAAGCCGAAGTCATTACGACATTATTAGCACTTTCATCCTTCTCTACATCTCCATCTTTATAAGTTTCGATGGTTTCTTTATTATCCATTACCAAAGCACCATGAACCGTATAACTATCTACGGCAATATTTGGACGATATCCTGGACTTATAAAATAATTTGCATTTTTGCTGAGTTTAACTTCTATCTCATAATTTCCTTTTGGATAAAAAGTAATATCTTTTTCGATTTTCAATCCGGAAAGATTTTGAGTGAGTTTTAAAACTTGACTTCCATTTTCATCAACAAAAAGATTGCTAGAGTTAGCAATATAAGGAAATTTAAAAGCCTCTGAGTTAATACTTGGATCACTAAAACGCATTTCTAAAGGATAAGGACTATTTTCCTTGCTCACAAGATTTATAAATTCCCCTTTCTCATTTTGGTATTTTTTATCTTTCAAATAAAAAGCAGAAATTCTACCAAAAGAGTCAATTTGTGCTTCAAAATGTTTGCTTTGAACCTTAGATATCACACTATCTTGCGAAACTAAAGCCGCACTTGGAGTATTTGTGGTGGTATTTTGTATATTAGGAGTGTTATTTATGCTTGTGTTTTGTTGATTTTGTTGTGTAATGTTTTGTTCTATTTTTAAAGGTTGCTTTGGAATGAAAAAATAATCATAAACAACAAAAAATAAAAAAGAAATCACAACAGCCAAAAGTATACGCTTTTGCTGAAAAATATTATTTGAATTATTCACTGATTTGTCCTTTTAAAGATGATTTTTATAAGATAAAAACTTTTATTTTTATAAGGTATGTATAAAAAACAAAGTTGTTTTTTTGCTAAAAATATAGGCTTAAAACATAAATTCATAGGATAAAAATTTTTAGAAACTCTAGGATAATCAAATCCCCCTTTAAAAAAAGGGTTACATCTTAAAATTCTAAAAAAAGTAGAAAAAAAAGCTAGAAAAAAATTCTTTTTTTGAAACTGCCAAAGTGCATACTCAGAACAATTAGGATAATACCTACAAGCAGCGGGTTTTAAAGGGCTTAAGAATTTCTGATAAAAACGGAGTATTTTTAGGCATATCATTTGAAACATTCTAGTTTTTTCAATCCCCATTTTAGATTTTTTTCTAACCTAGAAAAAGAAAGTTCAGTGATTTCATTTTTAGCTACAAAAATATATTTGCCATCTTGAAGATATCTTTCAAACTTAGCAAACAAAGCCCTTAAAATTCGTTTTGAACGATTTCTAACCACTGCTTTTCCAACTTTTTTACTAGCAACAACTGCTATTTTTTTTTCATAACTATTCAGATAAAAAATGATCACACCTTCACAATGCCATTTTTTACCTACTTTATATACAGATGAAAATTCCTCGTTTGTGCTAAATTTATCAAAATTTTTCACACAGCAAGTCTTTTTCTACCTTTAGCGCGTCTTGCATTGATCACCTTGCGACCATTTTTAGTTTTCATACGAACACGGAAACCATGAGTGCGTTTTCTTGGAGTGCCATGCGGCTGATAAGTTCTTTTCATTTGATTTTTCCTTAAAAAATTATAAAATAAACTTGTATTTTATCTTAATCTTACTTATAAATTGCTTTTGATTAAGAGTAATTTATAAATTCTTTTGATAAATTTTGAAATTATTTTTAAAAGGTTAAAAATGTCAGAATTTAAAATTATTGATTTAAGACAAGAAGATTTAGATATTTTACAAGAAATGATCATAGAATTTGCAAAATACGAAGATATGTTAGATTTTCTTCAATGCACGAAAGAAAAACTAGAACATTCTTTACTAAAAAATAAATTTGCTCGTGCTTTTTTGTTAAAAGAAAATGAAAAAACTATAGGCTATATGATTTATTTTTATACTTTTTCATCTTTTTGGGGTAGCGGTGGAATTTATCTTGAAGATATTTATATACGAGAAGATTTTCGTAAAAAAGGTTATGGAAAAGCTGTTTTTAAATTTTTAGGAGAAATTTGCAAAAAAGAAAATTTAAAAAGACTCGACTGGGTTTGCTTAAATGATAATATTTTAGGTATTAATTTTTATGAAAGTTTAAACGCTAAACATCTTAAACAATGGAGAAATTATCGTCTAAGTGGAGAAAATTTAGAAAAATTGTGTGATTTATGATAAGAAGTCTTTATTATTTAAAAGCTATGGGATTTAACTTTGTTGATACACATACAAACCACTTTGAACAAGTACAAAATTTTCAAGAATTAAAACAACTTGTTTCATCTTGCACCTTATGCCAATTTTCCAAAACAAGAAAATTTAGTCTTATGGAGCCTAAGATAAAAAATGCCAAATTGCTAATTCTTGATGTTTTTGGGCAAAAGAGTGAAAATGAAAGCGGAATTTTACTTAATTCAAAAAAAGGTAAAAAATTAAAACACTATATTTATCAAATTTTAGGGCTTTGCGATGAAGATTTTTATTTTTCTTATTTATTTAAATGTTTTTGTAATGGAAAATTTGATGATTTTTCGCTACAATCTTGCTTACCATTTTTCTGGAACGAACTAAAACTGATTCAACCTGCTTTTTTGCTTTGTCTAGGAGAATACACATTTAAAAGCTTGGGATTTAAAGATTATCACATTTTAAAAGGTGAAGTTTTTGCTTATAAAAATTTTTTCATAATGCCAAGTTATGATTTAGATTTTATAGAAAAAAATCCAAGTTATGAAAAAAATTTCATACAAGATTTAAAAAAAATTAAAGGATTTTTATGAAAAAAATATTTTTAATATTTTTCTTATCTTGCTTTTTGCTTAATGCAAAAGAGCAAAAATTAGTCGATGTAAAACCTGTTGAAAATTTTTATCCTAAATTAAGCGTTCAAGAATGCAACACAAATTGTCTTTTTGATCTTTTAGAATCAAGATTGTATCTCAGTTTTTTAAGTGAATTTGCAGACCAAAACGATCAATTTTTATCTAATGTTTATGCAAAATTATTAAATTCCATTACTGATTTTGAAAAAAATGTTCAAAAAATTACTTCTGTTAAACTTGCGATAATTATCCCAGAAAAAACCATAAAAAGCTACTCAAATACTATAATAAATTCAAGCATAGCCTATCTTTTAAGACAAAGAGCTGAAATCAAAGTAAAAGTTTTTTTAACTGGCACAGAAGATAGTGATAAAATTCGAGCCGCGCTTGATGCAGCACAAGCTCAAGGATATCAGTATGCCATAGCTGGATTTACTCTAAAAGGTGCCAATGAGTTGAAAAATTACTCAGGAAATATGAAAATTTTTATACCGACCATCCATAAAAACAACATACAATTTTCAAATCAAAATATTATTTTTGGAAGTATTGACTATGATGCTCAAATTGCCACACTTTTAAGCAAATCAAATGCTAATATCGCAATATTTAGCGATGGCTCTGCCTTATCAAGCAATCTAAATTCAAGAATTCTTGCTCAAAATAATAATGCTAGAATATATACCATAGAAGGCGAGAAGCTTGATTTTAGCAGACTTTTAAGATCACAAGGCGGAGTTAATAATGCCTCAATATTTTTTAACACTCCATTGATCAAAACAGCTCTAGCAAGTTCTCAACTAAGAATTTATAACATTCATCCTTATGTGCTTTTATCCACTCAAATCAACTATAATCCAACATTTTTAAGTTTAACACAACAAGGAGATAGAGAAAATTTCATCATTGCTAATTCTATCAATAACCACGATGATAACTTAGTCTATCTTAATGAAATTTTTAATCAAAGTATAGATTATAACTGGATTGCTTATGCCACTAGTATAGGAGTTGATTACTTTTATACCGAATTCTTAAATAAAAAAAGTGAAAGTTTATTTGATGAGAAAATCAAAAATTCTCAAGTTGATTACAAAGTGCGTCTTATGCAAGGCAAACAAGCAAGCTTTGAAGAATTAAAATAATTCTTCAAAGAGCTTTTTTAACTGCATATCCATTCTAGCTGGTTTTTCGTTTTTAATAAAAGCTAAAGTTAATTCCATTTTAAAAAGCAAAATTTCATCTTTATAAATTTCTTGTGAAATTTCCACAGAAGCATTTTTGACTTCTAAAATTTTTGTTTTAATCTCTATTATATCTCCAAGTTTTGCAGGTTTTAAGAAATTGCAATTTGCTTTTGCAAGCAAAAAATGTCCCTTAGACGCATCAAAAATATCTACTTTTTTATTGAAAAAAATTTCACTTCTTGCTCTCTCGCAAAATTTTAAATAATTACTATGATACACCACTCCACCCGCATCAGTATCTTCATAATACACACGCATTTTCATCGCTTTACCTTAAAAAATATTTTACATTTAAAAAACATTAGATTATACAATGGAAATTCTTTGATATCGCTTTTTAGCTTATATTAAAAAATTCCGTCCAATATTAATTTAATAAAGCTTTTTAATAATATTAAATATATATTATAAAAAATAAAATTTAAAAATAACTTTTTTATTATTAATATTATTTAAATATTTTATTTATAATTAATATACTTAAGAATATTATAATTACGATTCCTTTTAATAATATTTACAGATATTGTTAAATAGTTAAAATATAATAATCAATATTTAAGGATATCTATGCCAGCCATTAAGCTTTTTAACTCACGGGGAGGGGTATAGAGAAATTTTGTTTTAAACTTTCTATTGTTACCTTCTTAAGCATCAATGCTTTTAGTCACTCAAGCAAATACTACAGACAATCAAAATTTAAATATTCCAGAGTATTATTTTAATGATAACAAACTTTATGATAAAACCAATTCTACTTATAAAAACCCCAAGGTATAAATTATTATTCTAAGAGTTCTAAACATGATATTAACAATATTACTTTAATTTATAACAATACTAAAGTAAATATTATAAATATAAACGATTTAAATTTTAAACATTATTTACTTGCTTCTGATATGAGAGAAGATAAAGTTCTTTCTTTTAATAGTGTCAATACAGCTAATCATAGCAATAAAAACAGTTAGAGCACTTCCTTTTTTAATCATAGCAAAAACCGATTATGCTAATGCAAGTTATAATAAACTTATATTAGAACAAGGAGAACTTAGTTCAGTTTTTTATCTTAAACCTAAAGATACTCATATAAAAATCTTAGCAGTTCTAAAAGCAATCAACGCATGAATTTCTTAATGAGGTATAGAAACAAGCAAAGTAGATGGAGTAGAATTTGAAAATTTGCTAAACTTAATGTCAATCTTAACAATGCTTATTTCTTTAATGATACCTTTACTCATCTTTTTAGCTTAAATTATCAACAAGTTATTAATGAATCTATTTATACTAGTATAATAGTAAAACTATATCTTTAGTAGGTCCTTATGGAGTAAGGGTTTATAATAATGAAGATAGAGATAATGCTGTAGTGGCTAGCTTTGGACTTAGAATGGCTACTCCTTTGAAAGATTTTTATATCACTCCTTTTTATGATATAGGTTATTCTTGGTGTGAGAATGTTTCTAAACTATATAGAGCAAGTGAAACAAACTATATGAATGCCTATGATTTGCAACTGCTTTATAATAAAACAGGAAATTTTTATGTTAAGCTTGATTTAGCTAAAGCTTTATAAAAATGATGATTATAGTTCTAAAGCTTATGTGAGTTTTGGGAAGTATTTTGAGTTTTTAAAAATTTATTTTTGATCAAATATTTAATACATATGAGATTTATATTGCCATAAAAGCTTTTAATGTTATAATTTAGCATTAAAAGCAAATATCAAGGATAAAAATGCAAGAAAATTTACTCGAAAAACAATTTCTAAATCACCCTTTATACGCTAAAATTCAAGAACTTAAAGCTCTCAATCTTGCTTGTAATTTTTCTTTAGATGATAGTGTAAATTTATCTACAAATTCTCAAGCCAAAGATGAAATCCTAGCTATAACAAAAGAACTTAAACCATGGAGAAAAGGTCCTTTTAAAATAGACGATCTTTTCATCAATACAGAATGGCAAAGTTTTATTAAATTTAATATTTTAAAGCCTTTTATGAACGAAATTTCTCAAAAATGCGTTGCTGATATAGGCTGTAATAATGGTTATTATATGTTTAAAATGCTTGAATTTAATCCTGCAAAACTCATAGGTTTTGATCCTTCTATCAAATACCGTTTGCAATTTGAACTCATTAACGCTTTAGCTAAAACTCCTATAGAATACGAACTTTTAGGCGTAGAAGATCTTCCAAGCTATGGCTTGAAATTTGATGTGATTTTCTGTCTTGGGGTGATTTATCATAGAAGTGATCCTATAAAAATGCTAAAAGATTTAAAAGCAGGACTTAATAAAAATGGAGTTGTTTTTTTAGATACCATGTATATAGAAGATGAGAGAGAAATCGCTCTTGTGCCTAATAAAACTTATTCTAAAATTCCAAATATTTATTTTGTACCAAGCATTAGTGCATTAAAAAACTGGTGTGAAAGAGCAGGATTTAAAGAATTTGAAGTTTTGGCTACAAAAAAAACCGATGAAAACGAACAAAGAAAAACAGAATGGATAGACTCTTTTTCGCTGGAAAATTTCTTAGATCCAAAGGATAAAAATCTTACCATTGAAGGCTATGAAGCACCCAAAAGAGTTTATGTGCGTATTGGGATATAAATTCTTTTTGCTTTTTGTCGATCTAGGCTTTAGATATTTTGAAGTAGATAAGTAGAATTTAAAGGTTAGATATGGCAAAAAAAGATAATTTTGAAGAATATGCACAACTTGAAGAATACGCATCTGCAGAAGATATATCTCGTGTTAGAGCAGAATTACTCACTTGTCCTGAATTAAACACTTCGCTTGCTGGAACCATTATAGAAATTGATAAAAACTATGCCAAATCAATTTTAATAACCACAAGCGAAATGGTAGCAGATGATCAAGGATTGATTTTTGATGCCTTTATTTTCGCTGCGGCAAACTATGTAGCACAAGCCTCTATCAATAAAGAATTTTCAGTGATTATTGGATCAAAATGTTTTTTTTATGCTCCGCTTAAATTAGGCGATGTTTTAGAACTTGAAGCTCATGCACTTTTTGACGAAACCTCCAAAAAAAGAGATGTAAAAGTGGTCGGGCATGTTAAAGAAATTAAAATGTTTGAAGGAACGATACAAGTTGTTAGCACTGATGAGCATATATTTAAACTCAAGCGTCCGCCACTTAATACTGTTAAACCTACAGAAAATCAAGAACAAGGTGCCAAAATCAACAATCCAGAAGCCGTAGCAGCTGCATTAATGACCTCTGTGGGTGGAAAATAATCAAGGAGTCATTTTAATATCCACCCAATTCTTTGGGCAATCCTTATGATAAGTTCCACTTCCATCATAATATTCTTTGCAATCATCATAAAAACGATTTGAAATTCCTCTTTCATTTACAAAACATCCAGAAATTCCTAAAACTAATAGTATCATTAAAATATATTTTTTCATGTTTTTCCTTAGAATTTATTGTGTTTTCTCCATTTATAAGGCTCTATAGGATTACCCTCTTTCCAAAGACCTAAATGATTTTTCTTAGCATTTTCTTGTTCTTTAATATAAGCGTTACTATAGTAAGTATCAGCCCAAGCATAGCCTTTGCTTACTAAAAATCGATTAATATCAACATTATTAAGCTTTACAATAGCAACAATTCTACCATAAGTATCTTTATTTTTATAAATAATTTCAACTTGTTTACCGCTTAAAATTCTACTTAAAGCTTCTTTTGATTGCTTTCCAAAACTTTGTTTAAGTTCTGGTGCATCTATACCAAAAAATCTTATTCTAGCGAGTTTGTTTTCATGATTAACTTCTATAGTATCTCCATCAATAATTCTAACTACTTTTCCTTCAAAACTAGAATTTTGGGCAATATAATTCTGGATAAAAACAACTACAAGAGTAAAAATTAATACAAAAAAAAGTTTTTTTGGATCACTTAGTAATTTTCTTAAATTAAATAATTTTTTATAATTTATTCTCATTTTTTAATCATTTTGCCTTTAAATTTTAAAAAATATGCCATAATTTTATCAAAACAAAGGAGATAAAATGCAAAATGTTATAGAAAATTTTAAACAATTATGTAAAATTCCTCATTGCAGTTATGAAACAGAACAAATGAAAGAATTTTTAAGCTCTTACGCCAAAGATAAAGGCTTTAAGGTGAGTGTAGATAAGGCAGGAAATATCCATGCCATAAAAGGCAAACCAAAAATTTGCTTACAAAGCCATTATGATATGGTCTGTATGGGCGATGCACCAAACTTAGAAGTTTATGAAGAAAATGGCTTTTTAAGAGCCAAAAATTCAAGTCTTGGCGCGGATAATGGTATAGGTATAGCCATCATGATGAGCGCTATGGCTGAATTTGAAAATTTAGAGTGTCTTTTTACAAACGATGAAGAAGTAGGACTCATGGGAGTGAATTCACTCGAGCACACTTTAGAATCTAAAATGCTTTTAAATTTAGATCATGAAAGCGATGATGAGATCATGATAGGCTGTGCAGGTGGAGTAGATATAGAAGCTAGCTTGCCTTTTAATACCCTTAGAAAAAAGGGTAAAATTTATGAGCTTTGCGCGCAAAATTTTAAAGGTGGACACTCAGGTATAAATATCGTACGCAACGAAAAAAGCTCCATCAAAGAAATGGCTAAATTCATACAAGAAAATAAAGGAGAAATCATTTCTTTTGAAGGTGGAGAAAGAATCAATTCTATACCTAAACACGCCAAAGCTTTAGTGCATTTTAAAAATGAAGTAAAGAGCAATAACTGGATAAAATGCGATTTTAAAGAAGAAGGTGAATTTGAAATTTGCGATCAAAGTAACAAACTTTTAAGCCTTATAAATTCTTTTACTCATGGAGTTAGAGCTTATGATGAAAATCTAGGTATAGTTCAAACAAGCATTAACCTAGCTACTTTAAGAATGCAAGATAAACAAATCAAATTCGCACTTTTTGCAAGATCTAATATACTTGATGGACTTAAGCAAGTAGAATTTGAAACTTTAGAATTTTTCAAGGCTTTTGATTTTAAAGTAAGAAGTTTTAATTTCTATCCACCTTGGGAAGGCAAACCAAACGCACTTAGCGACATGGTTTTTAAAGCGCTTAAAAAAGTATCGCCTAATGCCAAAGTTTCAGCTATCCATGCAGGGCTTGAGTGTGGCATTATAGAGAAAAAACAAGAGCTTTTATGCGCTTCTATAGGTCCAAATATCCATAATCCTCATTCAACTGATGAGCATTGCGAAATCGCTTCAGTTGAAAAAATATCTAAGGTTGTTTTTGAAGTTTTAAAAGACAATGCTTAATTCTTTAATCTTGCTTCTTGCAAAAACGCGTTTTAACAAAAACACGCAAAATAAGGAGCAAGATCCGACTATAGCAAGATAAATACCTAAATACTCTTTATAAAAAGCATTAACTACAAAAGGGGTTAAAAAACCTAAAATCGCATAAGAAATATTATAAGCAAAACTAAGCCCACTAAATTTAAGTTCGCTTTTAAAAATTTGTGTCATAAAAACAGGTGCGAAAGTGATAATACCTTGTGTAAAACAAGCCAGTAAAAAATAAAATAAAAATTTCTCATCATAAAAACTAAAAAGCATACCAAAGATAATAAAAGCTATACTAAAAATAGAACAAATCCTATAGCTTCCCCATTTGCTTGCTAAAAAACCTTGAAATAAAGCTCCAAAAATCACCGCTAAAATAGCAAAATTTTGTACCCATAAAGCAGAAGTTTTACTCATAGCTAAAAGACTTTCAAAATACTTAGGCAAAATCATCAAAGTTGCCACACCGCTTGTTAAAACCATGGTCATTAAAAAACAAACAAGCATGCTCATTTTATGAGTTTTTAAAGCTTCAAACAATGGAAAACTTAAAATTTTCTTTTCATTTTGAACTTTTACAAATTCTGGAGTTTCACTGAGTTTATTTCTTAAAAACAAAGCTAAAATTCCAAAAAATCCTCCTATGATAAAAGGAATTCTCCAAGCATAGCTTTGAACTTCTTCTGGGGTAAAATAAGATCTTATGCCTAAAGTGGCAATATTTCCTAGCAATAAACCTATGGTTAAAGTCGCTGAAATAAAACCAAGAGCTAAAGGAATTTGACGCCCTTTGACAAATTCGCTCACATAAATCCAAGCTCCGCTCACCTCAGTTCCAACGGCTAGACCTTGCAAAATACGAATAGTAAATAAAATCAAAGTAGCAAATATACCTATACTTTCATAACTTGGCAAAAAAGCTAAAGCAAAACTAGGCAAAACCATCAAAAGCATAGAAATATAAAAAATATTCTTTCTTCCATATCTATCAGCAAAATGTGCCATCACAATAGAACCAAAAGGACGCGCTAAATAAGCAGCACCAAAGGCTATATAAGCATTTATCTGCATCCAAAAAGCATCATTTTGCGGAAAGAATACCTTAGCAAAAATATCCAAAAAAAAGGCAAAAAGCACAAAATCATAAAATTCCAAAATTCCACCCAAAGAAGCATAAATAATATTTTTGTATTTTTTTTGCATATTTTATCCTAAATCAATATAAAGGGCAAAAAGCCCTTTGTTAAATTTTTCCACCTTCAATCACTACATCATCAGCCTTAACATCATCTCCAAAATGAGCTTTTAAAGTTTCATCATAAGCCTTGTGAAAAAACTGCTCTTGGCCTAGTTTAATGATCAAATTATCGATAAATTCTTTAAGTTCTTTATCGCCTTTTTTAACTGCTGGTGCGATAACATCTTTATTGCCTAACTCTTTGATAGCCATTTTAAAATCAGGATGATCTTTCACCCAAGCAAAAAGCAAGGTATTATCATGACTTAAAGCATCGCCTCTTTTATCCATCAAAGCGGCAAAAGTTTCGGTATTTTGATCGTATTTTAAAGTTTTAATATCAGGATAATTTTGCGTAAAATACGCATCTGCTGTTGTGCCTTTGTTTAAAAGCAAGGTTTTATCTTTTAAATCTTCTACGCTAGTTATATTACTATCCTTTGGTACAGCTACGCCTAAAGCTACCTTCATATAAGGCAAGCAAAAATCAACCTGCTCGGCTCTTTGCGGAGTTTGAGTAAAATTAGCCAAAATAATATCTACTTTATTTGATTTTAAAAACTCAACCCTATTTGCAGCTTCAACAAGAACAAATTGCACCTTATTTTCATCGCCAAAAAGTTCTTTTGCTATGCGTTTAGCTAAAGCTATATCATAGCCTTGATTGTTTCCTTTTTCATCCACATAACCAAAAGGTGGTTTATCACCAAATACCCCAATCCTAATAACTCCATTTTGCTTGATCTTATCAAGAGAATTTAAAGTTTTAGAGTCAGAATTTCCTCCACAAGCAGCCAATACTACTACAACAAAGGCCGTTAAAACACTTAGAAGTATTTTTTTCATACATTTCCTTTCTTTAAAATAAGCTTAAAGCTATTGCAAAATATATAATAATTGCAAAGTTAATTATACTTAAAATTATAAATAATGCATTTGAAACAAACTAAAAAGATTTTCCTATGTGTAAAAATGTAATTAATCTCACACTCTCTTTTAGCATTGTTTAAATTTTAAGTAAAAAAAGATATAATCTTTTTTTTAAAATTTTTAAGGAGAAAACTATGAAAAAAGGTATTTTTCTCTCTATTGGAATAGCTGTTTTGTTTTCAGCTTGCGGAAATTCCATAGATGAAAAAACAGTTAAAAAATATGAAAATCAACTAAATCAAACAGTTAAACAAGAAATTGTAAACCTTTCTCAGGATTCTGGAATAAAGATTGAATTTTCTGATTTTAAATGCAATGCAGATGGTGATTTTATAGCGTGTTTAAGTTCAAATTTCAAAACTCTTGCAAAAGATAACAACGATGAGTATCAAGAACTATTTCAAGCAAAAAATATCAAAATTCGCTCAAATGAAATTTACAAAGGCGAAGCAAATACATCAATTAACATTAAAGAATATTACAACGATCTTTTTAAAAACCAAAAAAGCATACAATCAAATTTGGTTTTTGAAGATTTTAAACTTGGAGAAAAAGTTGTTAGTGACATCAATGCAAGCTTATTTCAACAAGATCCAAAAATCAGCTCTTTTATCAATAAATTAAGCTCGGATTCTTATACTTTATCATTTGATAACTCCATAAACAAACAAGAAAACAATTATCTAGATAATCTTAATATAAAATTTTATAACGCAAAATTAAATTTCAATACAAATCTAAATATAAATCTAAAAGAAGATTTGCTTAATTACCTTGATTCTAAGGGTATAAAATTTAACACTCAAACTTTAGCTATGGATGAACAAGCTATCAATGAACTTCTTAATATAGCAAACTACGAACAAGCTTCAGATTTTAGCAATACAATCCAAAAATACATCATCTTAAATAATTTTAAAATTGATTCAACTCTTAAAACCGAAGGCGTATTTAGTAGCTATATAGCAACTGCTAAGGAAAATTTACAAACCTTAAAAGCTCAAAGTCAAAATGAAGAACAAGCATTAATCTTTGATAAAGCTTTAGCTATTTTAAACAATATCACTCAAAACGATGATTATAAACTCAACCTTGATTTAAAATTTAAAAACATCCCTGTTAGTGACTATAGCACACAAGGAATCGACAGCATAGAAAAACTAAGCATCAACAATCAAGACACCACAGAAGCGTTAAAAATTATACTTCCATTTATCATGTTTTCTATGTTAATGGGCGGAGCGTCGTTTTAAATTTTAAAATGATAAAAACTTCAAAAACATTAAAAGCAAGATTAAATTCTTTGCTCTTAATGTTTTCATAATATTAACAAAAAAGGCTAAAATGAAAATTTTATTCTCCCCTAGTGAAAGCAAAAATGCAAATTGCGTAAAAAATCCCATCAATGAAAACTCATTTATATTTAAAGAATTATTTCCTTATAGAATGGAAGCTTTAAAGCATTATGAAGAATTTATCAAAAACGCAAGTTTACAGAATTTACAAGAACTTTTTGGCATTAAAAACGAAAATGAAATTGATAAATTTAAACACGACTTAAAACAAGCTCCCACCCAAGAAGCTATAATGCTTTACACTGGGGTAAGTTATGAATATCTTAATTTTAAAGCCTTAGATAAAAAAAGCCAAGCTTATATTTTAGAAAATACTCTTATATTTTCTAATCTTTTTGGCGTTGTAAGAGCTAATGATACCCTACCCTTTTATAAATTCAAGCAAGGGGCTAAAATAGGAAATTTTACCATAGAGAAATTTTATAAAGAACATTTTAGTAAAGCCTTAGATGAGTACTTAGAAAATGAAGAAATACTTGATCTTAGAGCGGGATTTTATGATAAATTCTACACCCCAAAAAAGAAATTTTATACTTATAAATTTGTAAAAAATGGTAAAGTCATCAGTCATTTTGCTAAAGCTTATAGGGGAATTTTACTCTCCATAAGTGCAAAAAACCAAGTAAAAAACAATAAAGAGCTTTTAGCAAACCTTCCTTCAAACCTAAAACTCAAAGAAATTCAAATCAAAGGTTTAAAGGAAGAAATTGTGCTTGAAATTCTAGATTAGTTTTTATTTTAAGTATTTTAAAGCTAGCTTCGCATAATAACTTGCAGCCCTAGCTAAAAGCTTATCATTAAAAACATAACTAGAATTATGTAAATAAATGTCGTTTTCATTTTCTAAAAAAGCATAGGCACATTTTTTCATTTCGCAAAAAAATCCAAAATCCTCACTTGCCATTAAAGGACGATGATTAAATTCACAATTTTTTTCGCCAAATAATTCTTTTGCAACCTCACTAGCAAAATCCACAGCTTCATCATTGTTCATAGTCACTGGTGCAACAACATTTTTATTGATTTTAATCTCTATATCATTAGCCTGTGCAATACCTTTACAAATTTTATAAATTTTTTCTTCAGTTAGCTTTCTAGTTTCATTATCTAATGCTCTAACACTCATTTTAATCGTTGCAATATCTGGAATGATATTAAAAGCATGCCCTGCATTAAAAGCTCCTATGCTTATAACTGCTGAATTTTGGGGATCAACATTGCGAGATACTATGCTTTGTAAAGCCACCACAAGTAAAGAAGCAGCATAAATAGGATCTTTTGCCTTTTCTGGAGCACTTCCATGACCACCTCTTCCAATAACTTCAATACTATAACTATCCGAAGAAGCCATCATCGCACCTTTTTTAAGATAAAATTTCTTATCGCTACCAAAAGGCATATTGTGCCATCCAAAAACATAATCACTATCAAATTTTTCAAACAATCCATCTTCTATCATTGCCTTAGCACCACCCAAACCCTCTTCAGCAGGTTGAAAATAAAGATTTAGAGTGCCATTAAAATTCTGACTTGCTAAATATTTTGCAGCAAGCAATAAAGAAGTAGTATGTCCATCATGACCGCAAGCATGCATTACATTTTCTTTTTTGCTTTTATAAGGCAAATTTGTGCATTCTTGTAAAGGCAAAGCATCCATATCTGCACGAAGTCCTATTTTTTTATCGCTATTTCCCTTTTTTAAAACCCCAACAACGCCTGTTTTTCCTATTTCTTCATAAACCTCATAACCAAATTCTTTTAATTTTTGTGCCACTAATTTTGCAGTACATAATTCATCAAAACCAAGCTCAGGATTTTCATGAATTTGATGACGAATTTTTTCAAATTCGCCTTGTAAGTCTAGTATTTCTGGAATTAAATTCATTCTATTTTTCTCCTTGTATAAAATTTTCTCTTCTAGGTAAAACAAATTGTGCTAAGATCGCTGAAATAAAAATCAAAGCAAAAATATAAACAAAACCCAAAGTAAAACTATGGGTTTTATCAACACTCCAAGATACTACCCATAGGTTAAATGATAGTATAACAAAGGTAATACTCCAAAAAGCACTCATAATATAAGCAGTTTGATTTGGATTGGAATTTTTTAATTCTGAAGGTAGATTAAAGAAAAACGGAAACCACATAGAATAAAAAATGCCTGATAACACAGCAAAAATCTGTATCAATACTAAATTTTGTAAAAACAACATACAAAATCCGCATATAAAAATACACGCTCCTCCAGACAATAACATTATTTTAAAAGAAATATTTTTTCTTTTAAAAAATAATCCAAGATAAGGACCAAAAATAATAGCAAAATTAGCCAAGGCTGGAATTTCTTTTTTAGCAAAATCAGCTAATTCTTTACTAAAACCCGCATATTGCGCATAAAAAGTTGGTAAAAAAGTAAAAAGAGAATTTAAAAATAAAATAGGCCCTATGTAAAAAATAATCATACCCCAAGTAACACGAGATTTTAGAGCATAAATAAGATCTTTTGCATTATTCTTTTTTTCTTCTTTTTTATTCTCATCTTTACCTACAAAAAGCCACAAAATCAATAAAATCAAATTAATCCAAGCATAAAATGATAAAGAATCTCTCCAATTTCCAAAATAATTTGAGATACTTTCAGCTAAAACAAGTCCTAGGGTAATGCCTACCAAATTTGAAGTCATATTAAAACTAATTACAAAATGTAAAGCTTTTTTTTCAAACCATTGTTGTGCAATAGGCACTAAGCAAACTAAAGCACAAGCTGAACCAAGCCCTGTTAAAAATCTTATAATCAAAATACCGCTATAACTATCTACAAAACTTAAAAAGATACCCGAACTCATTAAAATACAGCCTAAAAAATATCCCTTTTTTAATCCGAATTTATAAACCAAAAAAGCAGTAAATGAAGCACCAAAAATTTTCGCAACTACTATCATGCTAGTGATTAAAGTAGCTTGCTGAGTATTTAAGGCAAGATCATTTGAAATCAAGGGCATTAAAGACCCTGTTGCTGCCCAAGAGATACTAAAAACAGCATAAACACTAAAAATGATAAATTCAACTCCAATACGTCTAAAATGAAATAAAAGTGATTTTTCCATATTAAAATCCTTTTTGGATATTTATTAAAATATAACATAAAAAAATGAGATATTTATTATCTTTGATTATTTTTTAATTTAATTATTTTTTTATATATTTTTTTGTTACTTTTTGAAAATTTATATATAAGTTTAAAGATAAAAAAACTAAAATACAAAATAAAAACCCATAAAAGTTTTTTGAAGTATTTAAATGATATATTTCAAAATCTAGTTTTAAAAAGGAAAAATATGGAATTTTTAGCATTTATTTTTTTGATTATTATATTTTTATTTGTAGTCTTTATCATCGTTACTCGCTATGAAAAAAAGATAAAATTACTCAACAAAAATATACAAAATATGAAAGAAGATATAGCCGATCTTAAAGAAACAACTCAAAAAAATCGCTCTTTAATTGAAAAAAATCGCTCTAATATAGAAAATATAATAAAATAAAACTAAGAAAGATTTGCGATAAGTTTATAGTGCTTTTTCTGATTTATCATTAAAGTAAAAATTTTTTCACTTGAATTTTCGCTTTTATTTTTATAAATCATGCTTTTTAAAAACGGAAAAAGCATCGTACTAGAAGTTTTACCTTGTAAAATAATATGCATAGAACCTTTTAAAATTCCATACTTATAGCTCATACCGCTTGGAAATATATCAAGATTAAAACTTAAACTATCTTCATTACTATCATAATTTAAAATTTCAATTTTAACAAAACTAATTTCTTGATCTTCTTGAGATAAATTTTTAAAAATTTCAAGTTTTTCATGTTTTTTGATAGCAACAACTTCTTGCTTGCTTTCTTTAAAATCAGAAAGAAAATTTTCATTTTTAAAAATTCTTGAAAAAAATTTTAAATTTTTAAATTGCATACTTATTTGTTTTGTGTTTTCATGTATTATTTTTTCGGATTTTAAGATGTCATGTTCTATATTATCTTCTTGGTTTTGATTATCTTTGTTTGATTTCATGTCAAAATCTTCAACGATAATCATATCTTCACTATTACAAATATTAAAATGTTTTACAATTTCTTCAAAAGTAAAACTGTCATCACTAAATTCCAAAAGCTCTATATTTGAAGTGATAAAATCAACACCATCTCGTTCTTCAATCTTATCTTTAATCACAAAAGCATCAACACAAAAGCACGATCTTTGAATTTCATATTCGGAACTTTTGCCTTTAAATACTATCTTCATCATCACAAAGCTTTTGCTATAAGTTCTAAAGGACTGGCAAAAACAACCTTGCTTGAATTTTGTTCTAATGCATTTGAAATTTGCATTCTACAAGCTGAACACTCGGCGCTTACCACACTAGCCTTACTTTCATCGATCATTTGTGCTTTTTTAAGCCCTACACTTAAGGCTTTATCATAATAATCCGTTTGCATACTCACCCCGCCAAAACCGCAACAAGTATTAGAATTACTCATTTCTACAAAATGATAATTTGTTTTTAAAAGTTCTCTTGGCTCTTTAAAAACCCCTTGCATTTTTCTTGCATGGCAAGGATCGTGATAAGTAATGCTATAATTAAATTTATTTTTTGTTTTTAAAATTTCTTCCAAAGAAGTAAATTTATAAAAATACTCGCTAGCCATATATATCTTAGATGACACACATTTTGCGCGTTTTGCCCAGTCTAAATCATTTTGCATTATAAAAAAATGTTCATAATCTATCTTTAACATAGCCGAACAAGTGGCCTCAGGAACTATAATAGCATCTAATTTTTCTAATTTTTTTTCAAAATACTCAATATTTTTTTTAGCCAAAACTTCAACACTTTTAAAATCACCCGTAAAAAATTGCGGCGCTCCACAACACACTTGTTCTTTCATCAAATCCACATTGATTTTTAATTCCCTAGTGATTTTAAGCACTGCATTAGCCGTATCTATGTAAAAATAATTCGCCAAACAACCTACAAAAAAACCTATTGTTTTTTCTCCATCATTATTGATAAATTTTGGATTAGAATTTAAGAAACTTTTTTTATTAAAACTTGTAAGTAATCTTCCCTTTTTAACAAAAGGCATGGAAAATCTTGCCTTCATACCTGTATTTTCATTCTCATTTTGAATTTTAAACGCACAACTTTGAAACACATAGCCAAGCTTAGCTACCAAATCTAAAATTGTGCGTCTTCTTAAAAAGAAAAAAATAAGTTTTTTATACCAAGCTATACCAAATTTTTTAGCTATGTCATAACGAACTTCTTCTATGGCATTATCTACTCTTAATTTACTTGGACATACTTCAACACAATTGGTACATAAAAAACAAGATTCAAAAACTTTCTTAGCTTCTTTATCAAGCTCTAGAATTCCCTCTTTATAAGCAGATAAAAGATCTAAAAATCCTCTTGGACTGGTAATTTCATCGCGATTTTCTTCATGTATAGTACAAACAGGTATACATTTGCCACATTTAACACAAGCATCACTTATTTGACTAAATTTCATCTTACACCGTTTTTGAGAATACTTTTTTATCTTCACTAATGTTTTTCATATAAGCATCAAAACACATAGCAATATTTCTTATAAGCAAAACACCTGTTTCATTGACTTTGATAAAATTTTCATCAAAATTAATAAAATCTTTGTATTCTTCTAAAGCTTTTAAATCCTCTTTAAAATACTCCTGAAAATCAATGCAAAATTCTTTTTCTATTGACTTGATATCAAGCTTAAAATTTGCCATTAACTCCATAATCACTGCTTTTCTAAGCTCATCATCATCGCTTAAAGCTACGCCTCTTTCAAAAGGCAAAACTCCTCTATCTAATGCAGCCTCATAACTTGACATATCTTTAAAATTTTGCGCATAATGTCTTTGTCCTTCGCCTATACTTGTAAGCCCAACACCGACTAAATCAGCACCACCTTTAGTAGTATAACCTTGGAAATTTCTATGTAAAGTTCCATTTTCTAAAGCTTTAAAAAGCTCATCATTTTCTTTTGCAAAATGATCCATACCTATCATTTTATAGCCGTTTTTACTCAAAAAATTCTCACAAAATTCTAAAATTTCAAGTTTAACATCAGGACTTGGCAAGGTATTTTCATCAAATTTTCTCATATTTTTCTTAAGCCAAGGCACATGAGCGTAATTAAAAATCGCCAAACGATCAGGATTTAAAAGCATAACTTTTTCTAAAGTTTGTGTAAAGCTTTGTAAATTTTGATAAGGCAAACCATAAATTAAATCCATATTTACAGACTTTATGCCTTTACTTCTTACAAGATTTAAAGCATTTTGTGTTAATTCAAAAGGCTGGATGCGATGAATTTCTTTTTGAACTTTTTCATCAAAATCCTGCACTCCAAAGCTGATACGATTAAAGCCATTTTGTGTTAAAACTGTGGCTTGTTCGTCATTTAAAAAACGCGGATCGATCTCACAGCTAATCTCTGCATCTTTAGAAAAATTTCTAAAAATAGATCTGATTTTTAAAATCAAATTTTGAAGTTGTTTAGCACTAAAAAAAGTTGGAGTTCCGCCCCCAAAGTGCATTTGCACCACTTCTCTTTTAGTATCTAAAATAGTACTTAAAATATCAAGCTCTTTAAAAATATAAGTTAAATACCTTTCTTTACTCTCTTCTTTGGCTGTATAAATAACATTGCAACCACAAAAATAACAGGCACTCCTACAAAATGGTAAATGAAAATAAAGCGATAAAGATCTATCTTGCTTTTTTAAAATTTCTATATATTCTTCGTATTTGAAATTTGCATTAAACTCTACTGCTGTAGGATAAGAAGTGTAGCGTGGTCCTGCTTTAGAGTATTTTACAAAAGCTTTATAATCTCTCATTTTGGTTTACCCTTTCTATCATCGCTTGCATATCTACAAATAAATTTGGATGCTCTTGTTTGATTTTAGAAATTAATTTTTCAAGATCAATACTAACTTCCATGGTGCCATTTTGCGCCTTTTGCTTGATCTCATCCATAGCAACCGTCCAAACATCGTTAAAATCTACAGGAATTTGTTGATAAATCGCCTTTTCTAAACGCAATTCAAAATTCTCTTTTTGACTTTGTTTTAAACTTTCAAGTATATTCTTAAGACTTTGTAAAGAAAGCAAAGTGTGAATTTCATCGTTTTCATCGATCACAAACCAAGGCTCAGGAGAATCAAAACTTCCATTTTCAAGAACTAAACATTTTTCGTTTTCATTCTCGCTTTGCTTCATTTTAAAAATCGTTCTATCTTTTTTCTTTATTCCTAGATTTTGACTAAATTCATCAATGCGTTTTAAGCAAATGCTATACTTTTCTAGCTCTTTCATTCTCTTCCTCTCTGATTATCCAAAAAGCAAAGCAAGGCTTTTACCACATAAAGGCGATTTCTTGCTTCTTCAAAAATCACATCTGCATGTTTTTCAAAAATTTCTTCACTCACTTCATAACCCCTATAAGCAGGCAAACAATGAAGCAATATCGCGTCTTTATTGGCAATGCTCATAGCCTTTTCATCGATCATAAATCCTTCAAATTCTTTAATCTTGCGTTCTTTTTCATTCTCTTCACCCATGGAAACCCAAGTATCGGTGATGACTACATCTTTATCCTTTAAGGCTTCAAATTTATCATGACTTAAGGAAATTTTAGCTCCTGAAATCAAAGCCTGTTTCATAGCAAATTCCCAAATTTCAGGGCTAATTTTATAGTTTTTTGGTATAGCTATACTAAATTCAAAGCCCAAAATCGCAGCTGCAATAAGCCAAGAATTGCACATATTGTTACTATCTCCGATAAAAGCAACTTTTGCTATACCATTTTGCATCTTATTCCATTCTTTGATAGTAAGCAAATCTCCTAAAACCTGAGTAGGGTGATAAAGCTCGCTTAAAGCATTGATCACAGGGGCTTTAGAATATCTTGCAAATTCGAGTAAAGTTTCATGTTTATTGACTCTCATCATAACAAAATCAACCATCGCCCCTATCACCCTAGCTGTATCCTTTATAGGCTCGCCACGACTAAGTTGTAAATCATTGCTATTTAAAAATAAAGCCTTTCCGCCAAGCTCTGTTATGGCTAATTCAAAAGCCATTCTTGTTCTTGTAGAATTTTTCTCAAAAATCATTGCTAAAGTTTTATCTTGTAAAAGTTTTTTAGGCTCTTTTTTAAGCTCGCTAGCATGATTTACAAGGCTTAAAATTTCCTCCTTAGAAAAATCTCTTAAAGTTAAAAAATGTTTCATTTTTCTCCTTTTAACATTTTAGCTAATTCTTTGGCATGATAAGTGATGATAAGCTTTGCCCCTGCTCTTTTAAAAGCTATCATAGTTTCATATAAGATTTTTTCATAATCAATCACTCCCGCATTTTTAGCTGCCTTTAGCATAGCATATTCTCCGCTTACATTATAAACACACAAAGGCAAGTTAGAATGAAGAGATATTTCCTTAACCACATCAAGATAAGCAAGAGCAGGTTTTACCATCAAAATATCAGCTCCTTGCGTTTCATCTTCCAAACTTTCTTCTAAAGCTTCTTTACCATTAGCAAAATCCATTTGATAGCTTTTTCTATCTCCATAACTTGGAGCTGACTCTGCTACATCTCGAAATGGCCCATAATAACTTGATGCAAATTTAGTAGAATACGCCATTATAGGCAAATTTTCAAAACCTTCTTTATCTAAAGCTTCACGCAAAGTAGTGATAATACCATCCATCATCCCACTAGGTGCTATCATATCTACCCCTGCTCTTGCGTGAACTAAGGCTTGTTTGGCTGAAATTTCTAAAGTGGCATCATTATCTACGCTTTTTGTTTTTGGATCGATAAACCCACAATGCCCGTGATCTGTGTATTCACAAAAACAAAGATCGCTAATTACAAAAAGATCTGGAAAATTTTTTTTAATCTCTCTTATACTTCTTGCAACAAGCCCTTCATCATCTAAAGCATCGCTTCCACAACTGTCTTTTTTCTCATTTTCCAAAACGCCAAAAAGTATAATGGCTTTAATGCCTAAGTTGACTACATTTTGACACTCTTTTAAAATTTCATCTAAACTCATTTGAAACACATCGGGCATAGAAGAAATTTCTTTTTTTATCCCTGTTCCATTAACCACAAAAAGCGGATAAATCAAATCATTTACACTTAAAGAATTTTCCCTTACCATAGATCTTAAGTTTTCATTAAACCTTAATCTTCTAAATCTTTTAAACATTTTTTTGTCCTTTTTTTGCTAAAATCTTAACATAAATTTGATTATAGAGAGTAGTAAATGAAAATAAAAATTTCAGAAATTGCGAATTTACCTAGCAAATGGGGAAATTTCCAAATACAAAGTTTTAAAGAAAATGATAAAGAACATTTATGTATATTTAAAAATACTCCAAAAGACACACTCAATCTAAGAATTCATTCAGAGTGCTTAACAGGAGATGCTTTAGGAAGTTTAAAATGTGACTGCGGAGAACAGCTTGAATTTTCACTCAAATATATAGAAAAAAACGGCGGAATGGTGATTTATCTTAGACAAGAAGGAAGAGGTATAGGACTTTTTAACAAGGTTAATGCTTATGCTTTACAAGATAAAGGTTTTGATACGATTAAAGCAAATCATCAGCTTGGCTTTAAAGCCGATGAGAGAACTTATGAAATTGTAGAATTTATACTCAAATACTATGAAATTTCTAAGGTTAATTTACTTACAAATAACCCTGAAAAGCTAGATTCTATTAAAAAAAAAATCATCACACGCATACCGATTTTAATAGAACCTAATCGTTTTAATGCAGAGTATTTAAACATAAAACAAACTCAAATGGGACATCTTAAATAAATGATTTTTAAAGATTATGATTTTATACAAAACTATGATTTAAAAAACTTTGAAGAAAAAATAAAAATTTATAAAGAATTATTATCTAAATTTAACCGCATTCACAATCTTACTCATTTAAAAAATATAGATGAAAATATCTTTGATAGTATTAAAATTTTAGATTTTTATGATTTTTCTAAAGCAAAAAATATTGCCGATATAGGAAGTGGCGCAGGATTTCCAGCTGTATTTTTAGCCTTTTTGCTGCAAAGCAATTTTCACCTTTTCGAACCCAATCCCAAAAAAGCTGCCTTTTTACGGACACTAAAAATAGAATGCGAAGTTTCAAATTTACATATTTACAAAGAAAAAGTTCAAGAATGTAAAAATACCTTTAAAGCCGATATCATCACTTCAAGAGCCTTAATGGATGTCAAGCCTTTGCTTGAAATTTGCAAAAATCTAAAAGATGAAAATACAATTTTTATTTTATGGAAAGGCAGTGAAATTTATCAAGAACTTAAAAATATAAAAAATTATGAAATTTTTGAAAATAATTTAAGAAAATACTGTATTTTAAAGTAGCCCTAAGGCTACTTTTTATTCTGCTAAATCAGCATTAAAACTGATATCAACCAAAGGCCAAGAGATTCCACCATGTCCTGGAGCAGCATCACTTAATGCTTTTAATGCTTTAGAACCATTTTTAAAAGTATGCAAATCAAGCTGCCCTTTAGCTTCAAATTTATTATCTTTGATAGTATAAGTTAAAGGTACAATAGTACTTTTTTTATCCATGGTAATTTTTGCTGAAATAACGCCTTTGTTTTCACCTACAATCACATCTTGGAAAACAACTTTAATGTCTGCATTTCCCAATAAAGTAGGAAAAAACACTTTTGTGATATTATTAGTTATAACATCATTGCCTTCACCCATAAAAGCATTACTTGGCTTTATAGTAGCTTTAGCTCCTTTAAGATAACTTGCAAAATCCTTTGCATTTTTAGAAAATTTATATTCTACATTCTTAAATTCACCTTCTACTCCTACCATATCCTTAGTTTTATACCCTTCAAAAGATATTTTTAAACTATCTTCTTTAAAAGATACGGCACTTAAAGCAGATGCTAATAAACAAGAACTTAAAATACTTAAAACAATTTTTTTCATTTTAACTCCTTCAAAATGAGATTTTATTAAACAAAAATAATTATATTATCACTTGATTAATAAAAATAAATTTTTTCAAAAAATAATTGTTATTACCAAAGTATATCTTTAAAAGTCAAAGTTAAAAAATATCCTCCAAAAATCAAAACAAGCCCTAAAACAAAAGCCAAACCAAATACTCTAGAGCCACTCTTTAAAAATTTTTTAAAGTCAATTTGTAAACCTAAAGCTGCCATAGCAAAAACAATACATAAAGTACAAAGTGTTTTACCCAAAGAAATAATATCACTTGTAGCAATACCCAAAATATTTTCTTTACTTGCTAGATAAGTATTTAAAACTATCATACCTAAAAATGCAAAAGCAAAATAAGGGATAGTGATACTTTTTGCAGTTTTTCCACTGCTTGAATGCTGATTTTTAGCAAAAAAATAAGTCACTATAAGCAAAAAAGGCACAAGTAAAATCACTCTCATCATTTTTATAATCACTGCAACATTAGAAGCACCTTGCTCAAATCCTGCCATATCTTTTGCCATTTCAGCGGCACCTGCAACATTTGCCACTTCATGCAAAGTAGCCCCCATAAAAACCCCCATAGCATTTTGATCAAAAAAAGGAAAAAGATTTAAAGAAAAAGCTATGGGATATAAGAACATAAATACAAGTCCAAAAATCACCACCGTACCTACAGCTAAAATTCCTTTAAAAGGATCACTTTTTAAACTTGACTCTAGTGCTAAAACTGCCGCTGCACCGCAAATCGCACTTCCGGCTCCAACAAGCATAGAAGTTTCTTTATCGAGTTTAAAAATTTTCATCCCTACAAATAAAGCAATAATAAAAACAAAAAATATCACTATAACAGAAAGCAAAAACCCTTTCAACCCTACACTTAAAAGCTCAGTTAAAGTGATATTAAAACCATATAAAACAATACCGAGTCTTAAAAGCTTTTTTGCACTAAAATGCACTCCAGCTTGAAAATGATGTTGGTATTTAAAAAACCAAGGAGAAAGCAATACTCCTATGATGATAGCAAAAGCAGTCGCTGCCAAATGAGTAGTATCTTTGATACTTTGAACACTAGAAAGATACATAGCAAAAATCACTATACAAGCAGTAAAAAGCAAACCCTTAAAATTTGAACGCACTATAGCCATACTATGTGCTAAAAAACTTGTTTTCATTTATTTTCCTTTTTCTAAATTTTGTGTTATTATATTTTTTTTATTAAAATTATAAAAATATATTATTTTAATTTTTATAATAATTTTTTTTTATTAAATAAAGGAATCACTCATGAAAATCAAAGATATGGAAATATTTTTAGATCTTTTAAACACTCAAAGTCCAACTCATACAGCCAACAATTTTTCCATAACTCAACCTAATGTTTCAATAGTAATTAAAAATTTAGAAAATAAATTTGATGGCATTTTATTTGAAAGACTTGGAAAAAAACTCTTACCTACACCAAAAGCTTTAGAACTAGGAAAAAATTGGTTAAAAATTATACAAGCCTACTACCAAAGCTTAGAAAAATTAAACGACGAAAGTATGCTCTTAGGGGAAATAAAAATAGCCTCAACTCAAAGCATTTCTGAACATTTTTTAGCTCCTATTTTATTTGATTTTAAAGCAGAATTTAAAAACATAGAAATTCACTCTCAAACGCAGAATTCAAAAGAATGTTTAAATTTGCTAAAAAACGGAAATATAGAATTTGCAATCATTGAAGCAGAACTTGATCCAGCTTTAGCGGAGTATGAAAATTTAGAAATAAATTTTTGGCAAGATGATGAACTTATAGTAGCCACAAGTGATAAAAAACTCAATGAAAAAGAATTTTATATCGATGAACTTTTAGAACAAAAGTGGATTTTAAGAGAAGTAGGCTCAGGCTTAAGGGATAAATTTTTAAACGAAATTGGTGCAAGCTCAAAAAAACTTAATATTTTTCTTGAGCTTGATAGAATGGCTGCGATTAAAGAACTTGTTTTACAAAAAAAAGCAATCTCTATTTTTTCCAAAAAAAGCATAGAAAAAGAATTAAAAAATTCAACACTTTATGAAATCAAATTAAAAAATATCAACCTAAAGCGTAAATTTTACACCTTAAAAAGAAAAAATTATAATTTTAACAGAGCTTTAGAAAAATTTGAAAAAATATTCAAATCATAAGCATAATAACCGATTTATATAAAAAGTTAAGCAATTTTTAGATAAAATCCAAAGCTTATATAAATTTCAAGGACAATCAATGAACGCCAAAACTCAAGAAGCCGAATTAGAAGAATTATTTCAAGAAAATGCAAAAGATTATATCACATATGAAAAATTGGTAAAATATCTTACAAAACAACCAAGTGCATCAACCGCTAAAAAAGTGCAAGCATTAATGAAAAAACACAAAGTGCAACTTTTTTCAGCAGCTGAAATTGCACAAATGAAAAACATAGAAGATGCTAAAAGACTTCAAGAAGAAAAACAAAAACTCCAAGATACAAGCCTTGAGAACGAATTTGATTTAGCCAATGAAAACGATTTATTAGAATGGAGCAGATCAGACTCTCCTGTTCGTATGTATTTAAGAGAAATGGGACAAATTGCTTTATTAAACAAAGATGAAGAAATTGAAATTTCTAAAAAAATAGAACTTGGTGAAGATATTATCATTGATGCTTTTTGTTCTGTACCTTATTTGATAGATTTTATTTTAGATTATAAAGAACCTTTAATAAACAGAGAAAGAAGAGTAAAAGAATTATTTAAAAGCTTTGACGATGAAGAAAAAAATGATGATAAACTTGATGAACTTGATATAGACGAAGATGAAGAAAACGAAACAGAATTAGAAACAGATGAAGAAAATACTAAAAAAAACAGCAAAAAAGAAGATGAAAGAACTTTAAAAGTTATAGAAAAATTTAAAGCTCTAGAAAAAGCTAAAAAAGATTGGCTAAAAACATCCAAAGACAAGGAAAGTGGAGATGAGCTTTTAGATAAATTAAGCATTGCATTCAAAAAAAATATTTTAAAAGAAAAATTAATGGATCTAGGCCCTACTTCAAAACTTATTAGTGAAATCGTAAAATCAATGGAAACTGCACTAAAAAGTGATGAAGAATTTGACAAAGAACTTAAGCGTTTAGAATACCGCTTACCTATGTTTTCTGATGAACTTAAAAAACGCCATGCAGATATTTTAAAAGATATTACAAAATTGAGCAAAGAAGAAATCACAGAGCGAGCTTTAGAAACAACCATGGTAAGCACTTATATGGAAATTAAAAAACTATTTCAAACTAAAGAAGCCAGTGAAAAAAGCTTTGATCTTGAAAAATCACGTTTAAAAGAAATTTTAGAGCAAATTAAACGTGGTAAAAAAATCTCTGATGAAGCAAAAGGAAGAATGGCAAAATCAAACTTGCGTCTTGTTGTAAGCATAGCTAAACGCTACACAAATCGTGGTCTACCTTTCTTAGATCTTATTCAAGAAGGGAATATAGGCTTGATGAAAGCTGTGGATAAGTTTGAATACAAAAGGGGTTATAAATTTTCCACTTATGCAACCTGGTGGATCAGGCAAGCTATTTCAAGGGCTATAGCTGATCAAGCAAGAACCATAAGAATTCCAATCCACATGATAGAAACCATCAATCAAATTAACAAAATTATCCGCGAACATCTACAAAAAGATGGAAAAGAACCTGATGTCAGCGTTATAGCTAAAGAAGTAGGTTTAAGCGTAGATAAGGTTAAACAAGTTATTAAAATTACAAAAGAACCAATTTCTCTTGAAGCTCCAATAGGAAATGAAGATGATGGTAAATTTGGAGATTTTGTTGAAGATAGAAATTCACTTTCTCCAATGGATCATATCTTAAAGGATGATTTAAAAGAACAAATTGATGAAGTTTTAGACCAATTAAACGATAGGGAAAAAGCGGTAATTCGAATGCGCTTTGGCTTAATGGATGATGAAAGCGATAGAACCTTAGAAGAAATTGGGAAAGAGCTTAATGTCACTCGAGAAAGAGTAAGACAAATAGAAAGCTCAGCTATAAAAAAACTCAAACACCCTAAAGTAGGAAGAAAACTAAAAAATTATATAGAAGGTTGGAAGTAAGAGTCAATCTCTCACTAAAAACCTAAATCTTTTTCTTCTTTTAACTTGCGTACATGTTCAAAAAAAACTAATTTTCCGCTATGTTTTTTTAAATTTTTAAATTCCTTAATATCAAATTCTAAACACAAGATAGAAGAAGTTGGAAAAGAAGCTAAACACAGCGAGCTTAATAACTCTCCAAGCTCCATTAAGCCAGGATTATGGCCCACTAAAAACACTTCATTAAACTCATCATCAATATCTTGCAAAATTTTTAGCAAATTCTCAACATTGCAAAGATACAATCTTTCATCAAAACAAATTTTATTTTTATCAAAATTATAAAATTTGGCTATTTTTTTCGCTGTTTTAGCGGTTCTAACAGCAGGACTTGATAACACTAAATCAGGATGAATTTCATGCAAGGCAAGATTCTTAAAAAGTTTTTTTAAATCTTCCTTTCCACTCTTAGTAAGCTTTCTTTCAAAATCATCGATATCTCCTCTCTTACTTGCTTTTGCATGTCTTATAATATAAATTTTTTTCATTTTACCTCTTTTATTTTAGCTAAAATATAACCACATATAAACCCGAAAATATGACCATACCAAGCAACATTTACCCCCATAAGCAATGGCGCAAAACTCATAAGTAAAATTGCCACTATAAGTCCTTTTGTGCTATTTTTATCAAGAACAGCATAAAAACCCATTAAAACACAAATTGCACCACTAGCACCTATGACATTTATATTTTCTCCAAAATATTTAAAATCAAAATACACATAAAAAACACTTAAAAGTGAACATAACAACCCGCCAATAAAATAAATAAAAATAAAACGCAAAGCACCCAAATAAGTTTCTAATATACGCCCAAATTGAAATAAAACTATCATATTTAATATAAGATGAGTTAAATTTCCATGTAAAAACATTGAACTTAAAAGTTGCCAATAAGCTCCATTAAAAAATAAAATATTCAAACCAAGGATATTGCAATAATCATAAGAAATCAAAAAATAACATAAAACATTTAAAAAAATTAAAAAAATTGTAAGCAAAGTATTAAACCTTTATTTTTTATAATATTGTCTTAAAATTCACATAAAATTCACATAAAATTCACATAAAATTCTTTACAATTTTACTAAAAAATAATTAGGAAAAATATTGAAAATTAAATTTTTAAGTATTATTACTATTTTAAGTTTATCTTTAAACGCTGATATAATAATTTCTGCTGATAATTTGCCAAGTGTTTCTAAAGAATTTTTACAACATAATTTCAAAGCACCTATAGGGATCGTGCAAAAAGACAAAAATTCCTATGAAGTCTATCTTAGCGATGGGACAGAACTTGAATTTGACATAGATGGAGCTTGGAAAGAAATTGAAAATAAAGCCTTTCCTTTTGAACTAGATTTTTTACCTCAAAATTTAGCTAATATCATTAAAAACGAATTTCCAAATACAAAAGCTAGAGAAATCGAAAGAAAAATCAACCATTACAAGATTAAATTTGATAACGATGTAAAAATTCTTATAGATTTTAATGGAACTATCTTGCACAAAGAAATTGATGATTAAAATATAATCAAATCTGCATTATATTTTTAACATCATCATGTTCTATCTTTTCTTTTTCAAGCAAAAGCTCTGATAATTTTAAAATTTTACCCTTCATAGAATTTAAAAATTCATCCATTTCTTTTTTTTGTTCATTTAAATTTGACTCTTCTAACATATCAAAACTCAACATATAATCAAGCAATTCTTTAATCTTTAAAAAATCATCTTGCGAGTTGGTATAACTTTCATTGTAAATTAATTTCATAGCTCTAGAACCAGCCAAATAAACTTTTATACGATTGATAAGCTCTGATTTTGATCTTATATTATGCTCATATTCTTTAAAACGATCTTCAATGAGAGTTATTTTATCAAATCCTATGTCAAAATAATATGCACTCAAAGCTTTTGCAGCTTGATAAGTGGCTTGAATTTTTTTCTCTTCATCATTAAAACTTAAAATCTTTTTCTTGCCTAAAAGAACTTTATTTAATACAGCATAAAAATCACTTTCCTCAACTAAAGCACTATTTCTTCTTAAAGCATTAATTGCCGCTTCATTAACCAAAGTTTCAAGTCCTGCTCCACTAAAACCTACGCTTGCTTTGGCGATTTTATTTAAATTGATATTATTATTTTTATCCTTCATATAAATTTCTAAAATTTTAAGTCTATCCTTAAAATCAGGTAAAGATAAAAAAATTCTCCTATCAAAACGCCCTGAACGCAATAAAGCAGAATCCATAAGTTCGATTTTATTTGTTGCAGCTATAACTATAACCCCGCTATTGTCCTCAAAACCATCCATTTGGGTTAAAAGTTGATTTAAAGTACTATCTCTTTCAACATTTGACATTTCTCCCCTTGCTTTACCTACAGCATCTATTTCATCGATAAAAACTATACTAGGAGCCATCATTTTAGCTTTTGAAAAAAGCTCTCTAACTCTTTTTGCACCCATACCTACATAAATTTCAACAAAACTTGAACCACTTTGATAAAAAAATGGCACCCCTGCTTCTCCTGCAACTGCTTTTGCTATCAATGTTTTTCCTACACCTGGTGGGCCTACCATTAAAACACCTTTTGGCATTTTTACACCAAATTCTTTATATTTTTTAGGATTTTGTAAAAAATCTACAAGTTCGCTTAGTTCCATTTTAACTTCATCAACACCTGCTACATCATTAAAAGTAATATCTGAAATCACAGGTTTTATATGAGAACTTTCTAAATTAATATTTGAATTTTGAGCTTGAATGTGATTCTTATTTGATATAGGATATTTAGCCAATTCTTTTTTACGGGCAAAATAACCAAAACTTATAAAAAGTGCGATAATAAAAACAAGTAAAATAAAAAACACCCAAAGCGTGTTATCTTTTTTAACCTCTATAGGAACTTTTGCTAAAAGTGTTTTTATATCTATGCCATCTTTTATAATTACGTAATTTTCACCTTCTGCCTTAAGCCAAATTTCGTCTTTATCAATCACAGCTTTTTGGATTAAATTTTGGCTTAATAGACTTTGATAAAGATTTTCATCTATATATTTAGGTTCATTTTTAAAATATAAAATTCCCAAAAGCATACATAAAACCATAAAAGATGCTAAAATTATCTTTTTATTTTTCATTATCTAGCCTTTTAAAATTGCAAAGTTAGACTTTTCTTGCACTTCATATTCAGATATAACAATCCATTCTTTAGCTATATCTTTATCACTTTTAATTTTGATCTTGTTAAAAAACTGATCATAACCCTCAAAAAAACCATCTTTTTGATTTTCTATCAAAACTTCAAGTGAAACTTGATTTTTTTTCCTAAATTCATAATTATTTTTTTCTACTATGGATTTTAAAGTGTTTAGCCTTTCTTTAGCTAAAGTTCCATTTATCACATCCTTCATGGTAGCAGAATGCGTGTTGTTTCTAGGACTAAAAATAAAAGCATGAATATGAGTGAGTGGAAATTCTTTAAATTTTTTCAAAGCTTCTTGCCATAGCTCTTCACTCTCACCTGGATGAGCTACTATAAAATCCGTCCCTAAAGCATATCCTTTGCTTGCTATAGTATTAAAAAGCTTTAAATCATTATCCGTATGCGATCTTCTTCGCATTATACGAAGCATTTTTTCACTTGTATGCTGCAATGCAATATGTAAATGCCTTTCAAGCCAAGTTTCATCTAAAATTTCTAAAAAACTCTCATCAATTTGTGCGGGTTCTAAACTACCTAACCTTATGCGTTTTATACCTGAAATTTGTCCCATTTTCCGCAAAAGCTTGCCTAAACTTGTGCCATTTTTAAGCCCATATGAACCTATATTAGTCCCTGTTAAAACAATTTCACTATAACCATTAGCTCCCAAAATTTCAACCTGTTTTAAAAGAGCTTTTTCATCCACACTTCTTGATTTTCCCCGCACGCTAGGAATAATACAATAAGAACAAGCAAAATCACAACCTTCTTGAATTTTCACAAAAGCTTTGGTATGATTTTCATATTCGCAAACTATATCTTTATCAATAAAATTTAAATTTCCAAGTTCATAAAAACTTGTCTTTGCTCCTAAAAATTCATTGATTTTATCTTTATTTGACGCTCCAAGCACTCCAAAAACTTGCTTTTTATCTAAAAGCTCCTTACCTTTGCTTATAGCACCACAACCTGTAAGTATAACTTTAATGCCTTTTTTTTGCATGGTATTTACATAAGACTTTATCCCGCTATCAGCTCCATTTGTAACCGTGCAGGAATTTACAACGATAATTTGTGCTTTATTCTCATCATTTATAATCTCATAATCTTTTACATAACTTTTTAAAAGCTCTGTATCATAAATATTTGTGCGACACCCAAAGGTTTTAAAAAAAACTTTTTCTTTCAATCTTTATTCCTTGCATGAAAATGCATATTTTCATGATGTTGTTCAAAATGATTTTGATTTAAATTTCCTAAATATAAATTTTGCGATGGATAAGCAATTTTTATATCTTTATGCTTATTAAATTCTTTTATAATCTCTTTACTAATCGTACTTCTTAATACCAAAGCCGCATAAGCATTGGTCATATACCATGCAGAAATTCGCATTCCCCAATGTTCAAAAAACATAAAAAACCTTGGCTCCACTTTAGGATTTTTAATACTATATTCATGTTGTAAACGAGCTATATTTTTTCTAGCAAGCTCAGTATAACCTTTGGCATGGCGTGTAACAATATTTTCTACAATTTCTTGTGCCTTATCAAGATTGCTATCAAAAGTAACACTTATATCAATGCCATCAAGCACGGTTTTCATACCATGATGAGTATAATTAGCAAGCAAATTTGTAAAAACATAGTTATTAGGAATAAATATAATACGCCCACTACGACGATTTTTGCTATAAGTTTCAAGCGTAAGCTCTTCATAAAGAGTAATGCGTAAAAAAGAAATATCTATAATATCTCCAATATAGGTAGTATCATTTTGAAAAACTTTTACACGATCCCCTACTCTAAAACTTCCACCAAAAATAATCACACACCATCCAAGCATAGACATAAACATATCTTTCATAGCAATAGCTAAGCCTGCAGAAGCAAAACCAAGTATAGTTACAAGATAAGTAATATTTTCTATATAAGCAAAGAGCAAAATAAGAAAAATAATATTTATATTAATAAAATTAATAATCTTCGTAGCGGTATAATATCTTTCACTATCTTTAATATATTTTTTAGCAATAAATTTCAACATAAAAGCTATAGCTATAACAACAACAATAGCAACAAGTATATTTACAGCCCTTAAGCTTTGAACTTTAATCTCAGCACTTACTCGAGAAAGCTCTTCATCAATTTTTTTCTCATAAACAGAATAAGAAACACTAGCAAAATTTAAAGCTTGCTCAAATTCTTCTAATTTTTTATCCGAAGCTTTTAAAGCTTCTATATTCTCAACACTTGGTTTAAGCTCAACCAATTCTTTAAGTTCTGAGTTTTTTTCTCTAATTTTATCTACTAAATTTTTAAAATCATTAAATTTAAATATATATTCTTCCTTTTCTCCTTTTAATTTCTTAATATGAGAAAAAGCTCCTATAATAGCCAAAGGATTAGTAAGCTTAGATAAAGTTTCTATATTATCAGGGGCGCTAAGACTTTGTGCAAAATTTAAATCTTTGTATTCTTTAAGCAAGCTCAATTGCTCTTCTAAATTTGCTATCTTGCGTTTAAGTTCTTCTTGTTGGTGAATATCGGAAGTCTTTTTTAAATTAAGATTTAAAATGATTAATTCATCATTTATATCTTGATATTTTATAAAATTTTCATAACGTATATTCCAAATACTAGCACTGATTACAGTATTTAAAGTATTAATTTTCTCATTTATATTATTAATAATAGTCCGATTTACATCACCAAAAGCAAAAACAACAAAAAAGGTTAAAATAATAATTTTTTTCATTGGAATTCTCTTAAAGTTGCAATTATATCTTCTTTAGAAATATCACCTTTTATCAAACCCTTACCCAAAGGACTAGCAAGGACAAAATTGATTTTTTTATTAGAGCTTTTTTTATCCATGAAAAAAGCTTCATAAAATTCATCTACATTGTTGATTTTATATGATATTGGCAAACTGAATTTAAGTAAAATATCTTTTATTTTTTGACTTTGCATTTTATCCAAAAGCCCTAAATTTAAAGCCAATTGATTTGCCATAACCATACCTATAGCCACCGCTTCTCCGTGTAAATAAAGCTTATAATCTGTAAAATTTTCTATAACATGAGCAAAAGTATGACCATAATTTAAAAGCATTCTAAGCCCTGATTCTTTTTCATCTTGTTCAACAACCCTTGATTTAAGTTCTATGCTTCTTGCTATAATTTGAGTAAAAATTTCATTCTCACAAGTAGCATTTAAGAAACTTTTTTCATCAATTTTTTCTATAAAATCAAGTATACTATCATCAAACATTGTTGCCATTTTAATAAATTCAGCCATGCCTGCAGCAAGTTCTCTAGAACTCAAAGTCTTTAAAAAAGAACTCTCGCAATATACAGCTTTAGGTTGATAAAAAGTGCCAATAAGATTTTTACCAAAATTATTATTAACACCTGTTTTTCCACCTACTGCTGCATCAACGCAAGCTAAAAGTGTAGTAGGAATATTTATAAAATCAATACCTCTTTGATAAATACTAGCAGCAAATCCGCCCATATCACTAATCACGCCACCACCAAAACTTATAAGCACGCTTTTTCTATCCAATTTAGAATTAAACATTTGGTTTAAAATTTCTTCTATGGTGCTTAAATTTTTATATTCTTCACCATCTTTTACAGTAGCAATAAAAATTTCTTTTGCCTTAATTTTAGAAAGTAATGTTTTCAAATGAAGACCTGAAATCTTAGGATTTGAAAGTATAAAAACCTTAGTATCAAATTCTAATTCTTCAAGTTCATCAATATAAACCTTATAAGCATTTTCTTTTAACTTAACTTCTACTTGCATTGAACTACTCTTTTTGCGTTTATTCTATCACATTTAATTAATTATTTATTCTACTGGTATAAAAAGTTGGTAATTTTGTCTCATTTTATAATAATGCCTATTTAAATTTGTACTTAAATTTCTGCCAAAATCTCTATTTAGTAATTCTTTTTGAAAACTCACAAATTGTAACAAATCTTCGCGATATTGTAAATTTAAAAGAGGGTTTTCATCATTTTTATTAATAATTTGTATATTTTTATCATAAAGCTTAGATAAACTTCTAAAATACTCCTCCATATCTGTAGTATTTTGAGAATTTGGATTATAATAATATAAAATAACTCCAAAATCAAGCTGTTTACTTAAATCAGTAATGACATTTGCATTGTTTTCAAGTTCACTCTCATCGGCACTTAAAATAATCGCTTCTTTAAGCTCATCAAAAGAAGCTTCACCCACCTTCATAATAGGAATTTTTAAATCAAAAAAAGCTTGTTTTTCTTTCTCAAAATTTTTTATATCAGTTACAACTAATCCTATATCATTATTTTGCAACCATGTGGAAATTTGTTTAAAATCCGTGTTGAAATAATCAAAAAACACACCTTCTTTATCCTCAGAAAGTTTTTTTAATTTTTCATACATTACCCCTAATTTAGGATTGATAACATGTATAAAAAATCTTTTTGCATTGCTTTTTTGAATTAATTTTAAAGTAGTATCAAGCACTCTTTCTTGTATATTTTGATTCATATTTTTCATATCAATTAAAGCAAAAACATTACTTCCAAAAGGCATAGGAAATTGCCCTGCTTTGCCTCTTATATTATGAAAAATACTTTGTAAAACAACAGGATCTCCAACGATCAAAATGCTATCATTTGGCTCTAAAACAAAAGATGGTTTTACAAAATAAATCTTAGAATTTCTATAAATAAGGACTATGCGCCACCTTTTTTGTTGTATTGAACTTATGTGCCTATAAGCAAAAATAGACCCTGCTGGAATTTTTACTTCCATAATCTCTCCAACCCCAAGTCCTATATACTGAGCTGTTAAAGCAATATCTGGTAAAAAATCCATAAATCTACGGCTTAAAGTCATTCTAGCATCAGCTAAATTTGCATGAGTATCATTAACACTTAACCCCCAAAAATCCATTATTTCTATTTCTAAATTTGGATTTAAAGAGCGCAAAGCCTCATAACTTTTTTTAGTTTCAAATTCATCTTGCATATAAATAAAAGCCTGTTTAAAATCTTTACTCATAATATTTTCAAGACGCGCTGTGCTTGTAGGATCAAAATAATGCAAGTCAATATACTCACTAGAAATATTTAAGTTATTTTTTTCACTATTTTGACACACTACTGTAAAAAAGTAACCTAAGCCTTTTTCAAAACAAAGCCTTTCTAAGAAATGCTTTGCTAAAATACCGTCTATTATAATTAAAATATTATTCATTTTAAACTCCAAAAAGGAAATTATAACAAATGGAATTTAAATTAAAGCATAAAGATGGAATGGCAAGGGTTTGTGAAATCACTACCGCACACAGCACTTTTTTAACCCCTGTTTTTATGCCTGTTGGCACAGTGGGAGCGGTTAAAAGTCTTGATGCTAATGATATGAAAAACGAGCTTGATGCAAAAATTATTTTAGCAAATACCTATCACATGTACTTGCGTCCAACTTCTAAAGTGGTAAAAGATTTTGGAGGTTTGCATGGTTTTACGAAATTTGATAGAAGTTTTTTAACCGATAGTGGTGGTTTTCAGGCTTTTTCTTTAAGTAAAAATTCCAAACATTTTAACGAAGGTATAGAATTTAAAAGTCACATTGATGGGAGTCGTCATCTTTTTACTCCAAAAAGTGTTTTAGATACTCAATATGATTTTAACTCTGATATTATGATGATTTTAGATGATTTAGTAGCCTTACCCGCAACCAAAGAAAGGATTAAAATTTCTGTTGATCGCACTATACTTTGGGCAAAAGAAGCCATTGCTTATCACAAAAATATGCAAAATAAAGGTATAGGCATAGGGCAAAATATTTTTGGTATTATCCAAGGTGGTACAGATTATGAAGAAAGAAAGCGTTGTGCTTTAAGTTTAAACGAAATGCCATTTGATGGTTTAGCTATAGGTGGGCTTAGCGTGGGCGAAGAAAACGCCTTGATGTATGAAACAGTACAAAACTTAAACCCTTATCTAGATGAAAATCGTCCAAGATATTTAATGGGTGTAGGAACGCCTGAAGATTTAGTAGAAAATGTTGAGCGAGGAGTAGATATGTTTGACTGCGTGATGCCAACTAGAAATGCAAGAAATGGAACATTTTTCACAAGTTTTGGAAAATTTAATATTAAAAAAGCAGAATTTATCAACGATCATGAAGCTATAGATCCTATTTGCTCATGTTATACTTGTCGTAATTTTTCAAGGGGTTATTTGAACCATCTTTTTAAAGCTAAAGAACTTACTTTTTTTCGCTTGGCAAGTTTGCACAATCTACATTATTATCTTGAACTTGCAAGAAAGATGCGTGAAGCAATTTTGAATAATTCTTTTACGCAATTTAAAAGAAATTTTTATCACTTAAGAGGCAAATAAAATGCTAGAACTACATGAAAATCTAAAAAAAATCCTGCAAGCAAAGAATTTAGAAACTTTCTATAGTGAAATTTATGGACAAAAAATTTTTGTTTACGTGGGATTAAATTTGGAAACTTGGCTTTTTAATGATGGAAAAATTTATAAACTTCAAGATGAAAAATTTAAGCTTTCTAGCATAGAAGAATTTTCAAATTTTATTAAATCCATTTTAGAAGATTTTAAAGTACAAAATACTCATTTTCAAAACCTTTTAGAACACAAAGAAGGTATTATCTTAAAAGGTGGTTTTGTTAAAAATTTTTACAAAAAATCCTTTGTTTTAAGACAAAAAATCAACAAAAATCTAAAGCAAATTAATCTTCTAAGCGAAGCTTTCAATCTTTTGCTTAGTGAACAAGCACAATACAAAAAACATTTAAAAATTTTAAATTTATCCATCAGCATCTTAAGCAAAAACACCAAAGAACATCTAACAAGAGTTGATACTCTTTATACATTAACAAGTGCAATTAAAAATGAAAAAATGAATAAAAGTATTTATCTTTTAAGTATACTTTCTTCTATTTTCTTACCTTTAAATTTGATCGTAGGATTTTTTGGAATGAATACTAATAATCTTTTTTTTAAAGATAGCCCTTATGGTACACTTTATATTTTTTCTTTGATTTGCTGTATTTTGATTGTGGGTTTTATATTTTATCATTCAAAAAAGACTAAAGAATTTGATTTAGATGAAGGTAAAAAAGCCAAAAAACAAACAAAATAAGCAAAATTTTGCTTATTTTAAGAATATTTATATATAATTTTAACTTATTTTTGCGCTCATAGCTCAGCTGGATAGAGCATTTGATTGCGGTTCAAAAGGCCAGAGGTTCGAATCCTCTTGAGCGCACCATATTATTTATCTTCTTTAATTTTTCTTTTAGCTAATCCCATATGCTCGTAAGCATCAATTTCTTTTTTGTAAGATCCAGAAATTTTCTTAAGTTCTTTATTTAAGTAACTGACTGTTTGTGCACTTGCATTAATATTTGCAGCCAAAGCAGAAACAAATTCTAGTTTCTTTTTTGTTGCTTCATCTAATTCTTTAGAAGTTTTTGAACCAAGTTTATGTGTCTGCACATAAAGTTTGGCAAGTTCTTTTAATTCAATATCCGTTAGCTTAACATCGGAAGCAGCAATTATCATTTTATCTAAGTCTGTATCAAATTTTTTAGTCTTTTCAGCTACATGCTGCTTTTGGCTAGTTTTTTGCTTTTTAACTGTTTTTTTGCCATCACTTGTAATAAGATAAGCAATTATGCCTAAAAACAATAAAAGCGCTAAAGCAGCACAAAAAATAACCAAAAAAATATGGCTCATTTAAAGTTTGCCCACAAAATTTCGATTCCTTCTTGCAAAAAGAGCTAAAACCACCATCAATGCAAATCCCCAATAAACATAATTAGGAATTTGAGCCGCTTCGCCTGCAGCGTAAGAATGAAGTCCTGTTAAAAAGTAATTTACTCCAAAATAAGTCATAATAATAACCCAATAAGCAAACATACTCCATAAAGCAAACACAAATTGATTACAATATTTTGGAATCATTCTAAGATGCAAAATTGCTGCATAAACCAAAATGCTAACCAAAGCCCAAGTTTCCTTAGAATCCCAACTCCAATATCTCCCCCAACTTTCATTTGCCCAAATTGCACCTAAAAAATTTCCTACAGTAAGCAAACAAAGTCCAAAAATCATTGCCATTTCATTAATTCTTGTAGCCTCTGTAATATTTCTCAAAATATTAAGATTATATTTTCCATCTTTCTTAAGAAAACACATTAAGAACAGTGTAAAGATACCAAGTAAGGCACAAAGTCCTAAAAATCCATAACTAGCAGTAATAACAGATACATGAATACTAAGCCAATAAGAATTGAGCACAGGAACAAGATTTGTAATTTGCGGATTCATTTCGCTTAAATGTGCAACCATTAATACAACACCGGATAAAATAGAAGTTAATGACAAGGCTATAGGACTTTTTCTAGAGAAAAATATACCCGACAAAGACAATGCCCAAGCTATATACACCATACTTTCATAGCCATTACTCCATGGAGCATGACCTGATAAATAAGCACGAAGTCCAAGACCTAATGTATGAATTACAAAAGCTAAAACATTTAAAACATATACCACTTTAAATATAAAAGAGATTTTTAAATTCGGTATGACCATTTTAGAAAAAACAAGAATCAAAAGTAAAAAACCCGCAATTAAATATACAGGAGCGAGTTTAACGAAAATTTCAGCCTTATTAGAAAAAATTTCCATTTCAACCTTGGTTTTACTAGGCATGACTTTATATCCTATTTTTTCTTGATATTCTTTGATAAATTTCAAGCCTTCATCAGCTCTAGTCCAATTGCCATCTTTAAAAGCATTTTCCACGGCACTAAAATAATTCTGTATTAAAGCCCAAACAATATGCCCTTCATCCCCCTTAAGAGTAGTTACAGCAGAAAAAGGTGCAAGCCAAACATTATTTGGATTATTTTGAACAGGAATAAATTTAAATAATTCACCACTAAAAACTAAATTTACAACATTAGCTCTTTCATCTAGTTTTATAATTTCCTTATCAAAAACTCCTCTTGCATTTGGGTTTTTACGATTTGCATTTTCAACATATTTTTGAAGTTTATATCGGTTATTCTCATCAAAGAAATCTTTATAAGAAATATATTTAGCGCTAGGAATTTCTAAAATATTTGCAATAGCATCACGAACTGCTTGATTTTGTGGCATTAAAATAAAAGGTTCCATTTGCCATTTATCTACATCAACGAGCATGGAAAGCATAACAGCGTTAGAATTTTGACCCTTATAGCTATCACTTTGATGAATTTTTTCTAAAATTTCTCTTGATAGCGTATCAAAAGGCACCATTCTTCCATCTGCTGATTTTTGAACTATTAAAGTAGCAAGAGCTTTAGCATGATTAGTATTTACCATAGGTAAGGTCGAATTTAAATCTTGAGCAAAAGTCTTTTCAGAACCAAAAGATAGCAATAAAATAAAAATAATCACACTTGTATGTTTTAAAGTGTCTTTATTAATCAATCTTGCCAAAGTTCTAAATCTAGAATGTGGATTTAAAAAATTCATAAACATTCCAAAACAAAGCAAAAAATAACCTATATAAGTTGGTATTTTACCTGGATCTTTATTTACAGATAAAACAGTCCCTTTTTCATCTTGATCATAAGAACTTTGATAAAATCTATAGCCATCATAATCTAAAACATTATTCATAAAAATTCTATAATCAAAATTTTCATTATTATTTTTTACGGTAATTTCACTTGCATAAGAAGCTGGAGACATAGAACCTGGATAACGATCTAATACAAAATCTCTTAAATAAATATCAAAAGGCAATTGTTCATAAGAAAGTGCCCAAGAAATAAAGAATTTTTGACCTGCAAGTTCTATCATAATAGGTTTATTATATTCAAAAATATAAAATTCTTTACTTTCATTTTTATAGCTTAATTCTAATTTTAAAGCATTAGAGCCAGTTAATTCTAAGTTTTTACTCTCATTACTTAAAGCAAAATCTTTAAAATGTAACAATAAAGAATTTTTCCAATTTTGAGGCTCGCCAAAAGTAGAAATCAACATAGTTCTACCCACTTCTAACCAAGTAGATTTAAACCATAACCAAAAACTTTCATCTTGAGGTCTATTGGAACCTTCTAAAGCTTCTTGTGCGTGTAAAGAAGCAGCTTTAACTACAAAACTAATATCTTTAATTTCATAAAGCCTTCTTTCCTTAGCATTTGCCTTTTCTCCAATTTTAAGGTCTAAATTTTGTCCATCTAACATACTTAAAAAATGTAAGTTTTCACTTGAACTTAAAGTTAAATTTTCATCAATTTTTACAAAAGGTGCTTTAACATTATCATTCATAAAAGCAAAGTTAACCCCTTCTATATTCTTAACTTCACCTTTTTCAAATTTAACATCAACACCTTGAGATCCTTTTTGAGAAAGCATCAAAACTAATAAAGGATCAGAATTATTATTTTCTTTATAAGTATAATGAGCATTTAAAATTAAATCTTTATATTTTAATACAGCTTGATCATCACCTAAATTAAGTTTTAGTTTAAAAGAATTAGCAAAAGGCAAATTTCCTATATAACGATCATTAACCGCACTATAGCGTTCTCCATCTTTTATAGTAGAAATACGCAAAGAAGTCTTAGAACTTTCTATAAGTGAATTTTGAGTATGCTCTCTAATAGGTAAAATACCTTCAAAACCAGCATATCTTGTCATTGCAGAACCCACTAAAATAAATAAAAAAGAAATATGAAAAATCATTAAAGGCAATTTTTTAAGCCCAAACATTTTATAACGAAACATCCCGCATAGTAAATTAATACCAAGTAAAAGTTGTATATATTCAAACCAAAAAGTATCATAAACCATTGCCCAAGCCGTAGGAGTTCCATAAGCACTTTCAATAAAAGTTGCCAAAGCACAAAAAAGCGCAAAAAGCAAAAACAATACAACCGAAACTCTTAAATCCCCTATGCTTTTTATTATATTTTCCATTCTTTTTCCTTTAAATTTTAAAGCCCTAAATATTTCTTTCTAATCTCATCATCACCTATTAAATTTTTAGCCTCGTTTTCCATTACAATGTGACCATTTTCCAAAACATAAGCATAATCACTTATTTTTAATGCAGAATAAGCATTTTGCTCTACCAAAAGAATAGTTATACCCTCTTCTTTTAAACGCACAATAATATCAAAAACTTCGCCCACAATCTTTGGAGCAAGTCCCAAGGAAGGCTCATCCAACATCAAAAGTTTTGGTTCACTCATTAAAGCCCTTGAAATCGCAAGCATTTGCGCTTCCCCTCCACTCAATGTTCCAGCTAAAGCATGCTTTTTGCTTGCAAGTCTTGGAAAAAGTTTATACATTTGCTCTCTTAAATGCTCATAATTTTCAGCATTATTAAAAGCACCTATTTTTAAATTTTCCTCTACGCTTAAATTGATAAAAACACGCCTTCCTTCAGGAACTAAAGCTATACCTTTTTGAACTAAAGTATGAGTTAAATGCCTTTTAGTATCATAACCTAAGAAATTAACCTCACCAGTTCTTTTAACTGAGTTTAAAAGCGCATTTAAAGTTGAAGTTTTACCTGCTCCATTTGAACCTATAAGAGAAACAATATGACCTGTTTCCACTTTAAAATCAATCCCTTTAACAGCTTCAATTAATCCATAATAAACATGCAAATCTTTAACTATTAGCATCAAAATCCCCTAAATACGCAGCAATTACTTCTTTATGATTTACAGCATCGCAAAGTTTACCTTCAAAAATTGTTTTTCCATAATCAAGCACCAATACGCGATCACACAATTTATTTACAAATTTCATATCATGCTCTATAAGCAAAACGCTAATTTTATAATCTTTTCGTAATTTAAAAATGAGCTCAGCAAGTTCATCGCTCTCAGAGCTATTCATCCCAGCGGCTGGCTCATCAAGCAATAATAATCTTGGCTGAGTAGCCATTGCTCTTGCAATCTCAACTTTTCTTTGTTGTCCATAACTTAAGCTAGTAGCCTTTTCATGAGCAAATTCTGCAATACCAAGTTCTTCTAATATTGCATAAGCCTTTTCTTTAAATACTTGTTCTATTTTTCCAAAACGCCCTAAATGTAAAAAGGCTTCAAAAATATTATATTTCATTTGTTTATTAAAACCAATAAGAACATTTTCAAGTACATTCATACTTGAAAAAAGTCTAATATTTTGAAATGTTCTAGCTATTCCTAAATGCACAATCTTATGAGGTTTTAAGTGATCAATTCTTTCTCCTAGAAATTCAACCGAACCTGAACTAGGTTTATAGTTGCCTGTTATAATATTAAAAAGAGTTGTTTTACCAGCCCCGTTAGGTCCAATTAAAGCAAAAATTTCACCCTCATTGATTTTAAAAGAAGTTTCATTAATAGCCTTAACACTACCAAAACTTTTTGAAATTTGTTTTAATTCCAAAATCATTTTTTACTCCTTTTAAAACGCTTTTTAATCTCTCTAATCACATCACTCAACTCGTAATAACCCATTATGCCTTTTCTTGCAAAAAGCATTACTAAAATAAGAACAATAGAAAAAACAACCATTCTAAGTCCTGGTGTTGATTGGATATCGAGATTTAAAGAATCTATTTTTATATTTAACTCATCTAAAAATCTAAGCCACTCGCTTCCACCAATAACCAATATCGCACCTATGATAGCACCTGTAGTAGAACCAAGTCCACCTAAAACAATAATAATCAAAAGTTGAAAAGTAAGTAAAAAATCAAATTGAGTTGGAGATACGGTAGTCAACAGACAAGCTAAAAGTCCACCACCTACACCTTCTAAAAATGCTGAAGTGCCAAAAGCTAAAGTTTTTATCCAAAAAGTATTTATTCCCATAGCACTTGCAGCATCTTCATCATCTCTTATAGCCTTCATTGCACGACCATATTTAGAATAAACTATATTTAAAATTAAAATAACCGCTATAATAGCAATACCACCTGTCCAATAGATCGTGGAAAATTGTGGAATATCTACCAGTCCTCTTGAGCCATTAGTAATAGAAGGAAAATTAATAGCAGCTATTTTAATAATTATTCCAAAGCCTAAAGTTACAATAGCTAAATAATCCCCTCTCACGCGAAATACAGCAAAAGCTAAAATCAGGGCAAGCAAAGATGAACAAATTCCAGCCACAATTAAAGCTAGAATAAAGGAATTTGAATGGATAGCTAAAATAAAAGAACTAGGACCATCTAAAAAAAACTGATCATTTTTTGCATCAGCACTTAAAAGAACTAAAGCAGCTGCATAAGCTCCAATTGCAACAAATCCATTGGGTTCTAGTGAAAATTGTCCAGTTACACCATTAATAAGATTGTAACTCACAGCCAAAATAATAAAAATAGCAATTTGATTAACAATATTTAATCCATAGTCCCCAAAAATATAAGGAGAAATGAAAATAAAAATAATTGAAGCAATCAAAAAGATTAAATGTGAAACCTTAATTTTAACCATCATTAAAACCTACTCTTTTCAAAATTTATACCTAAAATTCCCGTAGGCCTAAATAACAATATAAACACCAAAAAAATAAAAGCAAATGCATCTTTAAAGCCTGATAAATCTGGAAAAAAAGCCACAACAACAACTTCAGTAAATCCTATAATAAGTCCACCCAAAACTGCACCTACTACAGAACCTATACCTCCTAAAACTGCAGCAGCAAAAGCTTTCAAACCTATTAAAGTTCCCATAGTAGGTTCAACAGAATAATAATTTGCAGCCCAAAAAACACCCCCAACTGCTGCCAAAGCTGAACCTAGGGCAAAAACTATAGCAATAATACGATTTGCATCTATACCCATTAAATTTACTGTTTGTATATCAAATGCCAAAGCACGAATAGCTATACCATATTTGCTTTTATACAAAATCCATAACACTGCTATTAAAATAACAAATGTAAGAGCAGGAACCATTAAAGAACCATAAGTTGTTATCACTCCACCAAAATTAACACTTTCCTCAAAATAACTTGGCGGTGTAAAAGTTCTAGGTGTTGAAGTAAAAAGCATATTAAAAAGATTTTGCAAGAAAAAACTAATACCAATTGCTGTGATCAACAATGAAATTCTAGGAGCCTGTCTTAAAGGTTTATAAGCAATTCTATCTGTAGCTATTCCAACACAGGCAGCAAAAATCATTGCTAAAGACAAAGCTCCTAGAAAAGGAACATTTAGATTAGTCATGCAAAAAAGAGCTGCATAAGCACCAACCATCATAATATCGCCGTGAGCAAAATTAATAAGTCTTAACACGCCATAAACCATAGTATAGCCAACAGCAATAAGAGCATACATACTACCCAAACTAAGCCCATTAACAAGTTGTTGTAAAAATAAAGTAGAATCCATAATCTTTCTATTTTTCCTTTAAGGGTTGATAATATCTTTATAATTTTGCTTTTGATTTTTAATTTCTTTAACCACTACAGAACGAGTTGCATTTCCTGTTTGATCAATGCTAATAACACCAGAAACACCTTGATAATTTTTAGTTTGGTGAATTTTTTCATTGACGCACTTACTAGTAAGATTATCAACGCAAGCATTCATAGCATTTAGCATTACAAAATACGCATCAGCACCCATAGCCGAAAAATTTGGAACTTCTTTTGTTCCTTTAGCTTTTTCATAAACACTGATAAATTCTTTGCTTAATTTTGTAGTTGGATTATTAGCATCAAAACTATCTGTGAAAATATAACCCTCGCTTGCATCTCCAGCTAAACTAATAAAAGTTTGATCAGCAACTCCATCTGCAGAGCCCATAGGAATATTTAAACCTGCGAGTTTTGATTGTCTTGCAAATAAAGAAGCTTCACTATAATAAAGCGGTAAAAAAATAAATTCTGGATTTAAACTTTTAACTTGAGCTACAATAGCTCTAAAATCTTTATCACCTGAATTAACTCTTAAAATTCTAAGAATTTGACCACCATTAGACTTGTACTGTTTTTCAAAAGCTTTTGCTAAACCTAAAGAATAGTCAGTGCTTTGATCTACCACAATAACAGCACTTTTGTAATTAAGTTTTGAAAAAACATATTTTGCTAAAGATGAACCTTGAAAACTATCCATAAAACATACTCGAGAAGAATATATTTTTTTATCAAGCAATCTATCGCCAGTTGCAGCAGGAGCGATCAATGGAATTTTATTATCTTCTGCTACACGCATAACTTGCAATGTATTAGCAGTAACCATTTCCCCTATAAGACCTATAACTTTATCTTGAGAAATTAAACGATTTGCTCCACTCGAAGATTCTAATTTATCACCCTTAGTATCAATAATAGCAAGAGAAACCTTATCTCCATTACTTAAAGTTGATTGCATTGAATTTGCAAGTTTAATCCCTTCTAGTGCACTTTGTCCATATGCTGCAGTAGCTCCGCTAAGTGGTAAAACAACTCCTATTTTGACTTCCGCAGCACTTAAACTTAAACCTAGAATACTTGCTAAAATTAAACTTTTTTTCATTCTCTACCTTTATTTTAGTAATTATGGATTTATAATTGTTTTATAATTTTGTTTTTGATTTTGAATTTCTTTAATCACAACAGAACGAATAGCATTACCGCTTTCATCTATGCTAATCACACCACCAACAGCTTGAAAATCTTTAGTTTGATGAATTTTGCTATTAATACATTCACTGCTAAGATTATCAACGCAAGCATTCATAGCATTCAACATTACAAAATACGCATCAGCCCCCATAGCCGAAAATGCTGGAAGTTCTTTTGTTCCTTTAACTTTCTCATAAGCTGCAACAAAATCTTTTCCTAATTGTGTAAATGGATTGTTATAATCAAAACTATCAGTGAAAATTACTCCATTAACAGCACTCCCGCCAAGATCTATAAAAGTTTGATTATTAACACCATCTCCTGCTGCTAAAAGTTTATCAAAACCAATTTGTCTTGCTTGTCTCGCAATTAAAGCAGCTTCAGGATGATAAATAGGCATATAAACAAAATCAGGATTTAAACTCTTAAGTTGAGAAACCACAGCTCTAAAATCTTTATCTCCTGAATTAATAACAAGTTTTTTTATAATTTTCCCACCATTATTCTTAAAAGAATTTTCAAAAGCTCTTGCCAAACCTAAAGAATAAACATTGCTTTGATCTATGATGATAACAGCATTTTTAAGCCCTAAATCCTTAGATACATAAGTAGCAAATTTATCTCCTTGAAAACTGTCTTTAAAACAAACTCTACTTGCATATTTCTTTTTATCTAGCAATTTATCTCCAGATGCCACTGGAGCTATTAGGGGAATTTTTTTCTCTTCTGCTATAGAAATAGCTTGAATAGTATTTGGAGTTGTAGCTTCACCAATAATCCCAAGGACTTTATCTGTTGCTATTAAACGATTAACCCCGTTTGAAGTTTCAAGCTTATCTCCTTTTGTATCTATTGTGATAAGTTTAATAACATCTCCATTTGAAAGTTTTGGTTGTAGCTTATTAGCCAGTTCAATTCCGTTAAAAACATCTTGCCCATAAGCTGCCACAGTTCCAGTTAAAGGTAAAACTACTCCTATATTAATATCCTTAGCATATAAGCAATTTACCATAGTTAAAACACTTAAAGTTAAAGTTAGTTTTTTCATAGCATTCCTTTTAATTATAGTTTTTACATTTTATTTTAGAAATATATTATGTTTTGTTTTTTGCGCAGGTTCTTCTTCAAGAAGGTCTTTTACTTGCAAATCAAGCGCAAAATTTCCACCTTTAATATAAGCAATAATATTATCTATATCCTCGTGGCTTAAATTTCTAGCATAAAAAGCCATTTGAGAAGCTGTTGTAGAACTGCTACTATCAAGAGTATAACCTATCAAAGCTCCTTTAATATCCTCAGGAGACATATCTTTTAAAATTCTAGATCCTATAACACTCTTTTCAGCATTATCTCCATGGCAAGTATTGCATTTATTTTGAAAATACAAAGCCTTCGCTTTTTCCATATCATATTGCTTATTTGCATCAAAGGTATAAGTAAAAAATGATTTCAAGTTAATACCAAAAAGCGCAACAACAAATATTGAACTAATAAACAACCATCGTATAATCATGATTTTCCTTATTTTATTGTAATTTCCGTTTGTGTTTTATTTTGATATCTATGTGTTTTTTTATTGTATTTTTTTTCTTTTTTAATATCATAGCGATAACGAACAGTCCCTGAAACTTCTATATCTTTAAAGACTTCATCTAACGGAGCTGCAAAAACAAAATGATTTAAAATCATACCAATTAAAAACATTTTTTTCATTTTTATTCTTTAAACACAAAAAACGATTATATCAAAAAAAGATAATCCTTGTTAATGACCACCTTTATGTAAAAAATAAAGTCCTACACAAAGAGCTAAAATCGATCCAGCAAGAAAAGCCATATCCACAGGAGTAGCAAATTTCATCTGTAAAACCCTTTGAAAGAAATTTACCACTAAGACCATAATGATAACTTTTGCAAGCTTGTCTTTTAATTGATCTAAGCTATGCACCTCTAAAACCTTGCTTTGTTTTGTTTGTTTAAATTCTTCTATTTCACTGATAAAAAGCTCATAAACTCCAAAAGAAAAAATAAACAAAACTAAAGCCATAAGATAAAGATCAACAGCTCCTATAATCAAAGCCACCACATCCTCATGCAAATCCACATTAGAACCTGCATCAAAAAAATAATTATAAGTATAAAATATAACTTTTAAAACATCATAACTTGCAATAAAAAACAATACAAAAGCTCCAATTAAACCAAAAATTACGGGTAAAATTGTAACAATACGACTTCTAACAAGTAAAGATTCAAATATTTTCTCTAACATTTTTTTTCCTTATTTATTTTTTAATTCTAACCATTTTTGCGCAATACGCACAGCGTTTGTTGCAGCACCTACACGAATTTGATCTGCCACACACCAAAGATGGAGTATTTTTTTATCATACACATCAGCGCGAATTCTTCCTACATAAGTTTCATTAGTATCGCTAGTCATTAAAGGCATAGGGTATTTTTTATTTTTAGGATCGTCTATGACAACAACACTTGGTGCTTTTTCTAAAATTTCTTTAGCTTTTTTTACATCTATTTCTTTTTCAAAATGCATAGTAATGGCTTCGCTATGACTTCTTAAAACAGGCACTCTTACACAAGTTGCTGAAACTTCTAAATTTTTATGTAAAATTTTTTGAGTTTCATTGACCATTTTAAGTTCTTCTTTAGTGTAATCATTATCCATAAAAACATCAATTTGTGGAATAAGATTAAGTGCTAAAGTATAAGGAAAAGTTTGAGGTTCAAATTCATCAAGTTTAAAAGCAAAAAAACTTTGCATGGCTTCAACCAATTCTTGCATTCCTTCTTTTCCTGCTCCACTTGCAGCCTGATAGGTACTTACATCAACACGCTTTAAATTAAATGCATCATTTAAAGGTTTTAAAACTTGTACCATTTGTATAGTAGAACAATTTGGATTAGCAATAATCCCTGTTTTTTTCCAATCTTTAATATCCTCAGGATTGCATTCAGGAACCACCAAAGGAACATCTTTTTCCATTCTAAAATGACTTGTATTATCAATAACAACAGCACCCGATTCTACTGCAAATTTAGCATATTTTTCACTCACACTTCCACCTGCGCTAAAAAAAGCAATATCAATAGGATTTTCTTTAAATACATTTTCAGTAAGTTCTTTGACTTTATAAGTTTTGCCTTTAAATTCTACTTCACTATCTACACTTTTTGCACTTGCTAAAGGTAAAATACTTTCTACTGGGAAATCAAGTTCATCTAAAACATTTAAAAGCTCTTCCCCAACCGCACCAGTAGCACCCACAATGGCTATTTTTTGTTTTTTTGACATTACTTATCCTTTATTTGATATTTTTTAATTTTTTCATTTAAAATTTTTATATCCATACCTAAAATTTGAGAAGCTTGATCCTTATCATAATCTACACTTAAAAGAACTTCACAAATCAATTCTTTCTCTAAATTCTTTACATCTTTTTTTATACTTCTAGCTTCTAAGAACAAATCTTCACTTGAAATTTCATCATTTTCACTTAAAATACAAGCTCTTTGTACAACGGATATTAATTCTCTAATATTACCAGGAAAATCATATTCAAGTAAAGCATTTTTAGCTTCTTGGCTGAGCTGTTTTTCCTTAAAATCATATTCTTTACAAGTATCTTCTAAAACCTTTTGAGCTATACCTAAAATTTCTTCTTTGCGCTCTCTTAAAGGCGGGATATTAATAGGAACAGTGTTTAAACGATAATATAAATCTGAACGAAATTCGCCATTTTTTATTTTTTCATCTAAATTTGCATTAGTTGCACTGATAATTCTTACATCTATTTTGATGCTTTTCGTACTTCCAAGTCGTGTGATTTCTTTTTCTTGCAAAGCTCTTAAAAGTTTGGCTTGAATTTCATAAGGCATTTCGCCAATTTCATCTAAAAACAAAGTGCCCTCATTAGCCATTTCAAAAAGCCCTATTTTAGTTGCATTGGCATCAGTAAAAGCACCTTTTTCAAAACCAAAAAGCTCACTTTCAATCAAATTTGCAGGAATGGCTGCCATATTAATAGCAACAAAAGGCTTATTAGAGCGTTTAGAATGAGTGTGAATATAACGAGAAAATACCTCTTTTCCTACTCCACTCTCTCCAAAAAACATTACAGAAGCATCAGTTTTAGCCGCTTTTTGACTTAAATTTAATGTTTTTTCTAAATTAGGAGAAGTTGAAAAAAAATCTTTATTTTCTTCTTTTTTTTCATTTTTTTTGCTTTTTTTATCGGCTGTTTTTTCTCTTATGATTTTAGCACGCTTAATAGCCTCGACTAAAGTATCAACATCAAAAGGCTTAGTTAGAAAATCTTTTACTCCCAAACGAACCGCTTCTATAGCACGGCTTAAAGTAGCATTTCCTGTCATAATAATAAAATCATATTTATTTTCACAGGCTTTAACAAATTCTATGCCATCAATTCCTGGCATATTAATATCTGTAATAATCAAATCTGTATTCTCATCTATTTTTTTTAAAGCCTCAGTGGCAGATTTGTAAGATTTAATATTAAATTCTTCATACTCTGCTAATGCAATTTCTAAGGATTTACGCATATTAATATCATCTTCTACTATGACTAAATTCATCCTAAGCCTTTTAAAAAATTTCTGCTATAGTATCTAATTTGCGCTTAATTTTGAATTTACTTTTTTTTAAGATAATAAATTATCGCATTTTGTTCGCCAAATTCCACGGTAAAACGTAAGGGTAAAATTTTAACATAGGTTTCACTTTGGGCATGTAATAAGTCGGTATTAACAATATCCTTAACACTGATTCTAGCTCCTATAAAGCAATCACTTAACTCATCTTTATGAGAATTTAAAAAATTAAATTTAGTTATTTTTGGCATATTATCATCAATCAATCCTAAAGAAGTTCGAGGTAAAACTTTTAAATCTTGAACACTATAAGAAATTTCACATACCCATTGTTCTTCAGTATTTTCACTTTGCGTCATTGCTAAGGATAAATTTTGATTTTGATGAAAGAGAATGAAATTTTTACTAGAAAGCTCTGCCCAAAAAATAAATTCATCTTGGGCAAAAAGCTTAAAGCTAAAAAAGATTAATAAGCAAACAATTCTTTCCACTTGTCTGCATCGATTTTAAGTTCTAAGTTTACTCTATAAAGCCCTTGATTAAAATTCTCATCAATAATACTTGCATTTTTAATCAAACCATTTACTTGCGCAGTAATAGTTGAACTTCTAAGCATTGCATCTTTTACAGTGTCTTTACCATTTACTTTCACACCATAAAGCTTACTTGCAAGCTGTCTGTAAGCATCTGTAATCGCTGCTCTTTTTGCTAAAGCTAGGGCTTGAGCAGTAGAAACTGTATTCATTGGAGCAATTCCTTCACCAACTGCTGTAAAACTAAGTTCTGTTTCGCTAGCATCTGGAGCCAACATTTTTTCTTCTCTGATAATATCACGCACATCATCTTTATCGACTTTTTGCACGATAACATCTTGAGATGGAGCAGTGCTATTTGCACTTGAATTTTTAGTTGCACTGTTTGCACTTGGTACACAACCAGCGAAAATTCCTGCTATTACTAGCATAAAATAAATTTTTTTCATTTTTACACCTTCAAAATATTGTAATTAGTAAAATAAAAAGCAATAAGCGTTCCAACTTTAAACTTATTACAAATCTAAACCAAAGTTTTCATCGCTTAACTCATCCTCATCATTTTCCTCTTTAGGACACTTAGCGATGCTAACCACCTCGTCATTTTCCACATTAACTACAATGACACCACTCGTATTACGCCCTGCTTTTCTAATGCTTTGCATATCAACACGTATCATCTTACCTGAACTTGTAAGAGCCATTAAATCCATAGTTTCATCCACTATAACTACGCTAATAAGATCTTTGGTTTTTTCTGTAAGTTTCATACAAATTACACCTTTGCCACCTCTGCTTTGCAATCTATATTCTCCAGCATTTGTGCGTTTTCCTATACCTTTTGCACTTATGCTTAAAATTTCTTGCTCATCATTTTCTATCACAACTGCACCTACTAATTCGTCATTTTTCTCTTTAAATTTAATAGCCGTCACCCCACGACTTACACGACCGATTTCACGCACTTTAGCAAGTGGGAATTTGATACACATACCTTTTTTGGTTACTGCAAAGAGCATTTTACCTTGCGTGCTTACACTTTCTTCATTTTCAAGATTTTCATCATCTAAATTTTCAATTTCTTGATTTTCTAAATTTTCTTCACCACCACTGGCAAAAATTTCATCTTCATCTCTTTGAACAATAATAGCAGTTACCAACTCATCATTTTCATCCAAGTTGATCGCTCTAACTCCTACACTTCTGATATTTTGATATTCACTCAAATTTGTACGCTTTACAATACCATTTTTAGTAAAGAAACATAAAGATTTACTCTCATCAAAATCCGTGGTTGGAATAATAGCCATGATTTTTTCTTCAGCTTGTAAATTAATAAGATTTACCACTGCTTTTCCTTTAGCCGTTCTTGAGCCTTCAGGAATTTTATAAACTTTAAGCCAATAAAGCTGTCCACGATCTGTTACAAACATAAGCGTATCATGTGTATTTGCCGTAAAGAAACTTTCTATAAAATCATCATCATAAGTCGTAACGGCTAATTTTCCTTTTCCGCCTCGTTTTTGCTTTTCATATTGTTTACTAGGCACACGCTTAATATAACCACGATGGGTAATAGTTACAACCATATTTTCATTAGGAATCAAATCTTCAATATCAATATCATCATAATCATCTTCAATTTGAGTAATACGTGGCACATCAAATTTACTTCTAATTTCTTTTAATTCATCGCGAATTAAATTTTCAAGCAAGGTTTCACTTTTTAAAATTTCTTCAAGTTTTGCAATTTCTTTCATTAATTCTGCAAGTTCATTTTCGATTTTTTCTCTTTCAAGTCCTGTTAAACGACCCAGTTTCATATCCAAAATAGCATTGGCTTGAAGCTCACTAAGACCAAATTTAGCTACCAAAGAATCTCTTGCGGTATTATTATCAGAACTATTTTTAATTAAAGCAATCACTTCATCTATATTATCAAGTGCAATTTTAAGACCTTCTAAAATATGAGCTCTTGCTCTTGCCTTTTGAAGTTCAAAAATCGTTCTTCTAATAATAACTGTTTTTCTATGAGTTAAGAAAAGATTTAAAAGTTCTAACAAAGAGAAAATTTTAGGTTCTTTATTGTGAATTGCCAACATAATCACACCAAAAGTACTTTCCATAGTGGTAGATTTAAATAGATTATTTAAAACAATTTCACTCATAGCTTCACGTTTAAGCTCTATAACAACGCGGATTCCTTCTTTATTACTCTCATCTCTTACTTCAGATATTCCTTCAATTTGCTTTTCTTTAACAAGCTCTGCAATCTGCTCTATAAGCCTAGCTTTATTGGTTTGATAAGGAAGCTCATCTATAACAATAACATCTTTATTTGTCTTTTTTTCAATATGAGTTTTAGCTCGCACTTTCACGCGACCACGCCCTGTGCGATAAGCTTCTATAATACCTTTTTTACCATAAATTATTCCACCTGTTGGAAAATCTGGACCTTTAATAAACTGCATAATCTCTTCTAAGCTTGCATCTTTATTATCAAGCAAATATAAAAGTCCATCTATCAACTCATTTAAACTATGAGGCGGGATGTTTGTCGCCATACCTACAGCTATACCACTTGAACCATTTAATAATAAATTTGGAACCCTAGAAGGTAAAACATCAGGTTCACTTTCTGAACCATCATAATTTGGAACAAAATCGACCGTATCTTTATCTATATCTTTTAAAAGTTCATGAGAAAGTTTACTCATTTTTGCTTCAGTATAACGCATCGCAGCGGCGCTATCACCATCTATAGATCCAAAGTTGCCTTGTCCTGTAATACTTGGATATCTCATAGAAAAATCTTGAGCCATTCTAACCAAAGCATCATAAACTGCTGTATCTCCATGTGGGTGATAACGACCTATAACAGCACCCACTATACGGGCTGATTTGACAAAATCTGTTCTACTTTTTGCCTCATCATTTTGCATAGCATATAAAATTCTTCTATGAACAGGCTTTAAACCATCTCTTGCGTCAGGCAAAGCACGACCTATAATAACACTCATAGAATAGTCTAAATAACTACTTTTTATAGAATTTTCTATATCTACAAGTTCAATATCAGAATCTTTGCTAAAAATATTCTCCATAAAAATCCTTCTATTAGTTCAAAGTTTTGATTATAGCATATTAAACTTTTGCATCAGCTAAAACAAGAGCAAAAAGTACAGAAATTTTATTTTCTTCTAAAACTTTTTTAGCTTCCAAAAGGCTAGAACCAGTCGTTACAATATCATCTACTAAAATTACAGGTTCGTGAATGGTTTTTAAGAGTTTGTAATTTCTTTTATGTTTTTGACGAAATTCTAAACTTTTTCCAGAATATTTAATATGATTTTGTGCTTTTAAAACATTAAAAACAGGTTTTACAAATTTTGTTTTAAGATATCTAGCTAAAATAGCAGAATGCGAATAAAGCATATCTTCAACCTTATCATCTAAGGCTATAACATTGATTGTCATTCTAGGATCAAAAAAATCTTTAAATTTTGCAAAACTTAATTTAGCAAGCATTTTATAAACAAAATAACCATAAAAATAATGTTTAGAGTGAAGCAAGTGTTGTATTTCATGGTATTTATAAAAAGAATAGACTTTGAAATTATTATCAAGCTTTCTTACATTTAAGGAAAATTCAGAAAGCTCTAGCTCACATAAATCACAAAAGCAAAGCAGAGCAAAAGCTCCGCAATTTATACACCTCAAAGTTCAGAAATTAAACTAGCTGCTTTATTTGCCATTTGTTTTATTAACAAATGAGTATAAAAAGTTGTTTCTTTTAGATCATCGAAACCTTGTACATCTTGCTTGGTGCGGATTGTAAATTTCTTATTTTTGTTTATATCGCTAACTTGTAAAACTCCTACTAGTTTTGAATGTAATCCTGTAGTATCTTGAGTTGCTCCATAAGATATAAATTCTAAATCAATCTTACTCACATAAGGTGAATTTTGATCATTATTGTCAAGCACAACTATTCCTCTAGCTTCAAGTTCTTGTTTTAAATAAGTATAAAATACCGCATTAAAATTCACATCAACAAATAACTTTTTCCCTTTAGCATTTAAAACTTTTTGTCCTTCTTTTAAATCATAAAATCTATGCAAATAAACCTTTTTTAAAGCAATACCGGTATCTAAAGTGCGTTTATTGGCACAACATTGAATTCCAACATCGCTAATGTATAAAAGCCCTTTAATTTTTGCTTCAAAGCCATCAGGACTTTCACAAGAACTGCATTGAGAATTTTTAGAAATTTGATTAACTTGAGCAAAAGTATCTTGTTTAGTTGCACAAGCGCTCAAAAATAAAATAGGCACTATAAAAATCAAAAATTTTTTAAACATTTTTTCTCCTTAGAAAATTATTTTAAAATTGTATTAAAAATACAAGCAAATTTCAAGCCAAGTTTTAAATTTATCATCAATCTATCTTTAAAACACTTAAAAAAGCTTCTTGAGGTAAATTTACCTTACCTATAGCTTTCATTCTTTTTTTACCTTCTTTTTGCTTTTCTAAAAGCTTTCTTTTTCTAGTAATATCCCCACCATAGCATTTTGCTGTCACATTTTTACCCATGGATTTAACGGTTTCCCTTGCGATGATTTTATTTCCAATACTTGCTTGAATGGCTACTTCAAAAAGCTGTCTAGGAACTATTTCTTTCATAGCGCTAACAAGTTCTCTTCCTTTACTTTGTGCTTTTTCATTAGGCACGATAATGCTTAGTGCATCAACATTTTCACCTGCTACCTTAATATCAAGTTTTACCAAATCCCCTACTCTAAATTCTATAGGTTCATAATCAAAACTCGCATAGCCTTTTGTTAAGGACTTTAATTTATCATAAAAATCCATCACAATTTCATTTAAAGGCACATCATATTCTAATAAAACACGCTCAGGTGTAATATAGTCCATTTTAACCTGCACTCCTCTTTTGCGATTTAAAAGAGTGATTAAATTCCCTAAAAATTCACTTGGAGTAATGATAGTGGCTTTAACATAAGGCTCTTTTATATGATCGATTTTATTAACAGGAGGAAGTTCGCTAGGATTTTGAATTTTAACAAGCTCTCCATCGGTTTGATAAATTTCATAAGTCACAGTTGGAGCTGTAGCAATCAAATCAAGATTAAATTCTCTCTCAAGCCTTTCTTTAATCACTTCCATGTGTAAAAGTCCTAAAAACCCTACCCTAAAACCAAAGCCTAAAGCCAAAGAAGTTTCAGGCTCATAGGTAATAGAACTATCGTTAAGCTTTAGCTTATCCAAAGCATCTCTTAAATCTTCAAATTTATCCGTTTCTATAGGATAAAGTCCTGCGAACACAAAAGCTTTAGCCTTTTCAAAACCGCCTATGGCTTCTTTAGCTTTGTTTTTTACTAAAGTAATAGTATCGCCTACTTGTACATCGCCTACAGTTTTAAGCCCTAAAACCACCACGCCTACTTCACCTGATTGTAAAGATTGAGTTTTAATTGGACTTAAAGGGTGGGGATAAAAAAGATCTTGAACTATATGTTTTTTATCTGTACTCATGACTAAAACTTCATCGTTTTTAGCTATACTTCCCTCATAAATCCTAACCAAAGCCAAAGCACCCAAATAATTATCAAACCAAGAATCATAAATTAAAGCCTTAGTAGGAGCTTCATCATCTGTTTTTGGCGCAGGGATTTTAGTGATAATTGTTTCTATAAGCTCTTTTATACCCACTCCTGTTTTTGCACTCACGCAAATGGCGTCTTTACAATCTATGCCTATAATATGCTCGATTTCATGCTTGACTTTTTCAACATCAGCATTAGGTAAATCGATTTTATTAATTACAGGAATGATTTCAAGATTACTTTCAAGTGCTATATAAACATTAGCTATAGTCTGTGCTTCAACACCTTGAGAAGCATCTACTACAAGTAAAGCCCCTTCACAACTTGCCAAAGAACGACTCACTTCATAAGAAAAATCCACATGGCCAGGAGTATCAATAAGATTTAAAACAAAATTTTCATTATTAAATTTATAATTTAAACGCACTGATTGTGCTTTTATGGTGATACCACGCTCTTTTTCTATATCCATAGTATCCATAACTTGTGAACTCATCTGCCTATCGCTAATAGCACCACACTCGCTAATAATCCTATCTGCAAGAGTAGATTTTCCATGATCTATATGAGCTATAATAGAAAAATTTCTAATATTTTTTACCGACAAAATTTCATCCTAAATATAAAATTTTAAAGCTAGGATTTTAACAAAATTTATGTTTAAAACAAATAAATTTTATTTTATATAAAAAACTTCAATTGAAATTTATATAAAGCATACTAAAATATCAAATGTTTGAAAAATATTTAAAATCAGCTATATTTTTAGCTCTTTATCCCTTAGCAATGTTAGCTTCTAATTTGCACGAATTTATAGCACTAAGTCAAAATAATGAATCCTATCTCATTAAACAAATGCAAAGCGAACAAGCAAATTTGGACAAAGAACAAGCTTTTAGAAATTACCTACCCTCTCTTAGTCTAAACTCAGCTTATGTAGCCAATAATAAAGATCGCTTCATCATCGATCCACAAGAAAGTTTATTTGCTAAAGTCTCTCTTAATTTTTTGCTTTTTGATGGGGGTGCTAGAGAAGCCAATTTAAGGGCTTTAGAAAGCAAAGAAAAATTAAGCCTTTTAGATAAAGAACAAAATAAAAATTACCTTGCCCTAAATGCAATCACACTTTATTTTAACACCTTAAGTCTTGAAAAAATTTTACTAGCCAATCAACAAAAAGTAGCTTTTTTAAAATCAACTTTTGAAAGATTGCAAAAATTTTACGATGCAGGACTTAGCCCTAAAGATGAACTTGAAAGCATTAAAGCCAAATATCATTTAAGCTTATTAGAGCTCAGTCAAAATGAATTAAAACTTGCCAATATACAAAAAGAGATTAAAATTTTAAGCAATACAGATTTTAAAGTGCAAGGGAATGCTTTTTTAGAAAATCCGCAACAAGAAAAAAGTCAAAACTATGAAGTAATGATAGCTAAAGAACAAATCAATCTTGCTAAAGAAAGTGTAAATTTAGCAAAAGCTGAATATTTTCCAAAATTTTATATTCAAGATAATTTTAACTTTTATAAAAACAATTATAATCCAAAAGTTCCAGCTCCTTTTGTAAACTTAGCAGATCAATTCTTAGAAAAATATTCTCAAGGTAATCAGTTTATTTTAGGTATGGAATGGAAAATTTTTGATTTCAATGCAAGGGCTAAAGAAGTTGAAAAAGAGCGTTTAAACGTTCAAATAGCCAATGCAAATGCAAGATTTAGTGAGAGAAAAAATAAAGAAGAATTAAATTATTTAGACAAAAGTTTAAAAGTTTTACAAGAACAAATTTTAGCTCTTAATCTTAGCTTAAATGCTGCAAATTTAGCTTTTGAAAGTGTAGATAAAAAATACCAAGCAGGACTTGTTTCTTATGTGGAATATCTTCAAGCTTTAGAGGCTAAATTTAAAGCACAAAGCGATTTAGAGCTTGCTAAAAATGAATTTGAAATTACTAAAGCAAATTATTATTTTAATGCAGGTATAGATCTTAATTCAAAGGTTAAAGAATGAAAAAAATTCTATTTTTACTTCTTGCTTTTAATTGCGCCTTTGGCGAAGAAATTTATGCAAGTTTCAATGTAGAAGCATCAAAACAAAGCAAACTTGCCCTTGAAAGCATAGGTTTAGTTCAAAAAATTCCTGTAGAAATTGGACAAAAAGTCAGCAAAGGAGAACTTTTACTTGCTCTTGATCAAGAAAGTGAAAAAATAGCTCTTCAAAATGCCCAAAATTCTTATCAACTTGCTCTTGTAGAATACGAAAATACCAAAAGCAAAATGCAAAAAATCAAAGCTGTAGAAAATGTTATAGACAAACAAAGCTATGAAGATATGAAAGCTAAGTTTGATGCAGCTAATTTAAATTTAAACAAAGCAAAAATCAATATAGCTTATTACAAAAATATCATGGAAAAAAAAGAATTGCGCGCACCTTATGATGCTATTATCGCAAATAAATTTATACAAGTGGGTGAAGGAGTAGGAGGAGTAGCTCAACCTTTAATAGAAATTTTTTCCTATCCACAAAGCAAACTGATTTTAAGTTTTGATGAAAAATATAAAGATAAAGTTAAATTAGGCGATGATTTCTTTTACAAAATCGATCAAAATGGTACAGAATTAAAAGGAAAAATCAGTCTTATTTATCCAAGTATAGAAGTAAAAACAAGAAAAATTTATGCTGAAGTGCAAACTACAAATCTAACACCTGGGCTTTTTGGCGAAGGTAGAATCATCACTAAAGATTAAAAATGTTTAAACTAGCTATAAACCGACCAATTACTGTGCTAATGTTTTTCTTAGCTCTTATGATTTTTGGGCTAATCTCTGCTTTTAGCATGAGTGTAAATTTATTTCCTAATGTTTCCATACCTCTTGTAAAGATTACAAGCAAGGTAAATGAGGATTTAAATTTCGTAGAATCAAAAATCACTAAAGAAATAGACAATGCTCTAAGTGAGATTGATGGAGTAAAGACCATAACCTCAGCTGCGTATGATAATTTTAGTGTGAGTGTAGTCGAGTTTAAACTAGGTAAAAATCTTGAAGTAGCTGCTAATGATGTGCGTGATAAAATAGGAACTTTAAGCCTACCTTCTAAGCCTGAAATTGAAAAAATCAGTTCAGATTCTGGTTCTGCTATTTCGCTTTTTTTATATTCTAAAGATAAATTACAACTCATGCGCGAAATCAATGATAAAATAAAACCTTTTTTGCAAAGAGTTGAAGGAGTAGGTAAAATCGAAGCTAAGGGTTTTTTAGAACCCCAAATTCGCATAGAATTAAAACCAAACGAACTTAGAAAATACAATCTTAACGCCCTTGATGTAGCAAATATCATCAAAAGTCAAAATTTTAAACAAGCCCTAGGCGAACTTAATAACAATCAAGATAACTATATCATCAAAGGCTATTTTGAAGCCACAAATTTAGAAGAACTTAGCAATCTTCGCATAAAAACAGGGGTATTTTTAAGCGATATTGCTAATATTTCAAGCCTTTATGAAGATGAAAAACAAAGTGCTTTATACGAAGGTAAAGAAGGGGTGCTTTTAGAACTCGGAAAAATCACAAATTATAATACCCTTGAAATGATTAAAAATGTCAAAAATGCCTTGCCTATTTTAGAAAAACAAATTCCTAGTGATATAAGTATTGACATACTTTATGATAAGAGTTTAAATATCCACAAGCATCTTTCTCAAGTGATTTTTGATATGGTTTTGGGAATTTTTCTAACCCTTGTTATCGTGTTTTTATTTTTAAGAAATTTAAGTGCAACTCTCATTGCTTGCATAGCTATACCTACTTCTATCATTTCAACTTTTTTTATTATCGATCTTTTAGGCTATGATTTAAACCGCTTAACTTTCATAGCTTTAACCTTAAGCATAGGAATTTTTATCGATGATGCTATAGTAGTGATTGAAAATATTGCTAAAAAACTAAAAACTTATCCGCCTTTACAAGCTGCTTTTTTAGGTATCAATGAAATAGGTTTTAGCGTTTTAAGCATCAGTATAGTTTTACTTTGTGTTTTTATCCCTATTTCTTATATGAACTCTATACCAGGGCTTTTTTTCAATGCCTTAGGCATAAGCGTTGCAAGTGGGATAGTTATAAGCTTTTTGGTTTCTGTATTTTTAATACCTAGTATTGGAGCAAGATTTTTAAATCCAAAAGAAAGCAAGTTTTATGAAAAAACAGAAGCTTTTTTTGAAAAAATAGAGCAAAAGTATGAAAATTTACTCTATAAAATTTTACAAAATAAAGCAAAATTTATCCTAGCCACTCTTGTTTTTGTAGGGCTTTCTTTTGCTTTAGCTACTCGTATAGGGCTTGATTTTTTACCTATGGAAGATGATAGCGAAATTCAAGTTTTGCTTGAAAGTAAAAAGGATTTAAGTTTAGAAGCCATGAAAGAAAAAAGTTTAAATTTGCTTGAAAAAATCAAAAATGATAGCAATGTCAAATACGCTTTTTTACTTGTAGGCTATGATGATGCCAAAGATGCTACAAAGGCTAAAATTTATGTTAAACTTAAAAATTTAGACGAAAGAAATTTAAGACAAAGTGCTATAGTAAGTTTATATCGTCAAAAATTTCAAGATGAAAGTTTAAAAATCAAAATTTTAGAACTTCCAAAGATAGAGGGTGCAGGCATTGATGATCCCGTGCAGTTTTTAATCTTAGGAGATGATTTAAACACACTAAAAGAAGCTGCTTCTCGAGCAAAAGAAATTTTAGGCACTAATGCACGCATTGTAGATATAAGCGACAATGCTAATGCTACAAAAGATGAAGTAGCCTTACACATCAACAAAGAAAAAGCTAAACTTTTAGATGTCAATCCTGAATATATCGCTGGGGTTTTAGGGTATTCTTTTTCGCAACTTAGCGTAGGAAGTATGGATAGAGGCAATTCAAAAGATGATATTATCCTAAGTTTTGCTCCAGAATTTAAAAAAGACATAGAAGCTTTAAAACGCATTAGTATTAAAAACAACCAAGGTGTAAATTTAGAACTTTCAAGCGTGGTGGATTTTATATACAGCAAAGATTTAAAAACCATCAATCGTTACAATAAAAACCGCTCTGTAAAAATCACAGCTGGAGTAAATGATCTTTCCTTAGGAGCGGTGCAAAAACTTTTACTAGATAATATGGATAAAATTTTAAATAATAATGCAAGTCTTAGCTATGCTTTTTCAGGCTTTATCAATCTTTTAGGTGAAACCGTGCAAGGTTTTGCTATGGCAGTAGTACTTGCTTTTGTTTTAATTTATCTTGTTTTAGCCGCACTTTATGAAAGCTTTATTTTACCTTTAATCATTATGATAACTATGCCTTTAGCCTTTGGAGGAGCATCTATAGGGCTTTTTATCACAGGGCATAATTTTTCACTTTTTGTACTTATTGCCATCATCTTACTTTTTGGTATGGTGGGGAAAAATGCTATTTTACTCGTAGATGTAGCTAATAAAAAATGCCATGAAGGTTTAGATCCCGATAAAGCTCTTTTAATCGCTGGAAAATCACGCTTAAGGGCTATATTGATGACAACTTTTGCTATGATTTTTGCCATGCTCCCACTCGCTCTTTCAAGGGGTGCGGGCTATGAAGCTAATTCTCCTATGGCAATAGCCATTATCTTTGGACTTATAAGTTCGACCTTGCTTACCTTACTCGTAGTACCTGCACTTTTTAAATTTTGTTTTAAACTAGATAGCAAATTAAGAAAAATTTATGAGAGAGAAAAATTAAATTAACCAAAATGATTAATTTAATTTTTTTAAGTATTATTCTTATAAAGTACTTTTAAGTTATCATAGGCGATTTGTATTTTTTCAAACTGTTCTCTTGCGTAAGCTTTTTCTATTGCACTTTTTCCTTGATGAAAATCAGGATGATAAAGTTTTACCAAAATCAAATATTTTTGTCTGATTTCACTAAGATCATTTTGCGGAGTACATTCTAAAGTATTAAAATAATTACTAAAAAGCTTAGCTAAAGCATTAAATTTCCATTTCATATTTTCTTTATTGTGAATATTTTGGCGAAATTTTTTATACTCTTCTCGGTCAACTTCAAAATTCACGCAATATTTTAAATGCTCGCTCTCATCTGCAAAAGCTTCAAAAAGTTCAAGAGTATTCTCGTTTTTATATTCTAAAATTAGAATATTTGTCATTTCATTATATTCTATATTATGATCTTGAAAATAATTTCTTATATAGGTAACAAATAATTTTTCATTAGAGCTTAACTTCATCAAAATTCTACCCGCAGCAAAATCAATCTTGATAAACAACATAGGCTTAAGCATATTATTTTGCTCAAAATTTAATCTAAAAGTTTTAAAATGAGCATCTTGTAAATTCTCTATACCTTCATTTGTACTTTTGCGATATTTTTGATCTAAAACTTTTAAGAAATAACGACGCTGTGGAATTTCATTTTCTTCAAAAAAAGAAAAAATTTTATTTTTTCGTCCTATGACCTTTGTGAAATTTTTGGTAATCAAGTCTTTAAAATACTGAAATACGCTAATATCATCTGTATTAACATTGATAGTTTCTAAAGTTTGCACGATTTGCATCTATTTCTCCCATAAAACCTCATTTTCAAAAAGCTCTTTAGTGCCTTTTAAAATTTCATTGGGTGTATAATCGGCTTTATAAGATAAAGATTGACACTTTTTTACAAAATACCCAAGATAAATATAATCTAAGTTCATTTTTTTAGCTATTTGTATTTCATTGAGCAAAGAAAATTTACCCAAAGAAAAATACGAAAAATCAGGATCATAAAAACAATAAATGCTTGAAATTCCATCCTCTAAAATATCAATCAAATCAACACAAACGAGCTTATCTTCTATATAAAATGCAAGCTCATATCCAAAATTCATAAAACCATCGACATAAAGATTATAATACTGCTTAAAGCTTAAATCATAACGCTTCCAGTTCTTTTTTTCTTCCATAAAACGATGGTATTTATCATATAAAAACAAATGTTCATTGCTTAAATTGGGTGTTCTAAGCATAACTTTGGTGTTAATATTTTTATTTATAACCCTTCTTTCACTTCTTGAAAAATTATATTCATTAACTAAAATTCTAAGACTTAAACATTCATCACAATCTTTACAAATAGGGCGTGAAAAATACCTACCAAAACGACGCCAACCTCGTTTTATTAGCTCATTATTGATTTCTTTAGGGCAATTTTCAATGTATTTATACTCTATTCTTGAGCGTTTATCTTTTAAGTAAGGACACTGATCTTCAAGAGTACAAAAACCAATCTCGAGCATTAAATTTTCTTAATATCTGCATTTTTGATAAATTCGGAAAATTCATCCTGTAGTTTTTCTTGTTTTAAAAAAATTTCTTGCATTTCCTTATCTATGTTTGTTTCTTGATTTTTTTCGCGAATATCTTTAGCTAGTTTTTCTAAATTTTTTACACTTGCACCACTCTTGCTTGATTTCTTCGCTAATTTTGGAGTATTGGTGTTAGCTTGCATTTCTTTTTTAATACTTTTAAGACTGTCTAAAAAATCCATCTATTATTCTCTACTTTCTCGTATTTTTTTAAGCGTAGCAGCTATTGCAGCTATAACTTCTTCTTTATTTTCTTGATGACGATCTTCTGTTTTTTCTAATAATTCTTGCATATGTGTTTCTATGAAAGAGGTGTCTAAATACCCTCTTCTAAATTCTCTTGTTTTTGTAATAGCGATTAAAAATGGTATCGTTGTTCTAATATCATCAATCACAAATTCCTTCAAAGCACGCTCAAGTTTATTAACCGCTAAATCATAACTTGTTGCTTTAATAATAAGCTTTGCAAGCATGGAATCATAATAAGGCGGCACAGTATAGTCTTTATAAATATGACTATCAACCCTGACAGATGGTCCAAGAGCTGGGTAGTATTCTCCTATTTTCCCAGGACTTGGAATAAAATTTTTCCATACATTTTCAGCAGTAATTCTAGCTTCAATAGCAAAACCCCTAGGTTTAATATCGCTTTGTTCTAAGTCCAAAATTTCTCCTGCTGCAATACGAATTTGTCTTACAATAAGATCAATACCTGTAATTTCTTCAGTAATTGGATGCTCAACTTGAATTCTTGTATTCATTTCCATAAAATAAAAGCGATTATAATCATCAAGTAAAAACTCTATAGTTCCAGCATTTGTATAACCTACAGCCTTAGCAGCTGCCACAGCTGTAACACCCATGGTTTTTCTAAGATTATCTGAAATTCCAGGGCAAGGTGCTATCTCAATTACCTTTTGATGTCTTCTTTGGATAGAACAATCCCTTTCACAAAGATGGATAATATTTCCGTAGTTATCTCCTAAAATTTGAAATTCTATATGCCTAGGATTAACTACATATTTTTCCATAAATACTTCATCATTATTAAAGTATGTTAAAGCTTCTCTTTTGCAAGATTCAAAAGCATTTTCAAGATCTTGTTCTTTATGAACAACGCGAATTCCGCGCCCACCTCCACCACCTGAAGCTTTTAAAATAACAGGATAACCAATCTTCTCAGCAAAAATTTTAATTTCTTCCATGCTATAGGAATTTAATTTTTCAGTCCCTGGAACAATAGGTATGCCATTTTTAGCCATTAACTTACGAGCGATATTTTTATTTCCCATCTTATGGATTACTTCAGATTTTGGACCTATGAAAATAATTCCAGCATCTTCACAAGCCTTAGCAAATTCGTAATTCTCACTTAAAAATCCATAACCAGGATGGATCGCATCAGCACCACAAGCCTTAGCAATCTCAACAATGCGAGCAACATCTAAATATCCTCTTATAGCATCCGTTCCTATGCGATAAGCCTCATCTGCGATTTTTACATGCAAACATTCACGATCAGGCTCTGTAAAAACTGCAACACTTTTAATATGTAAATCTCTACAAGCACGGATTACTCTAACAGCTATTTCAGCTCTATTTGCTATGAGAATTTTATGGATTTGATTCATAATTTGCCTTTTTTGTTATATTTTTATTGTTAATTTTAGCAAATTTTCCTTACAAAAACTTAGCAAAAAATTTAATTTATTTTAGTTATAATAAAACTTTTTAAAATTTTAATTCCAATAAAGAAAAGTTATAATTATAATGGTTGCTGATAAAAGATTATTTTATTTAAGTTGTATTTTAATCACCATAGGAATAGTATTTTCATACTCTCTTACAGCTTTTACTGTTCTTTTTCTTGACTATAGCGAGTTTCATTTTTTTATTCGTCAGCTTTTTTTTGGAATTAGTGGCATACTTATAATGTTTTTTATTTCTCGATTGGATCCTGATAAAGCACTTTCTAAAAAAATTATTTTAGCTATTTTGATTATTTCTTTTATCTTTATTATCATTTTACCATTTTTACCTTCTGCATTAGCAACAGCTAGCGGAGGAGCTAAACGCTGGATACGCTTAGGCCCACTCTCTATCTCTCCTGTGGAATTTTTTAAAATAGGATTGATTTATTTTTTAGCATGGAGCTATACAAGGCGTATTGATGATAGCAAAAAAGCTATCAGACACGAGGCTTTAATTCTTCTACCTTATTGTATCTTAGCTTCTATAGTTATAGGATATATTTATATCACTCAAAACGATTTAGGACAAAGTATAATTTCTTTCTTTTTAATTCTAGCTTTAGCTTTTTTTGCAGGAGCTAGTAAAAGACTTTTTGCTTTTGGAACTTTAATCATTATGATGATAGGTATAATGGTAATTTCTAGTAATCAAAGAAGAATTCAAAGAATTGCTTCTTGGTGGGGGAATATACAAGATGCTTTTTTACCTATGCTTCCTGATTGGTTGGCAAATGCTTTAAGAGTAAGTAGCAACAGCGAACCTTATCAGATTTCGCACTCTTTAAATGCTATAGCCCATGGAGGAATGTTTGGCGAAGGCTTAGGACTTGGAACTTTTAAATTAGGCTTTTTAAGTGAAGTACATACTGACTTTATTCTTTCAGGAATTACTGAAGAAATAGGACTTTTGGGTCTTGGAGTTATTTGTTATATTTATCTTTGGATGATTTTAAGAATTTTTAGAATTGCAGGAAGATGCGAAGCTAAACAAGATTTTATTTTCTGTTCAGGCATAGCCTTACTTTTACTTTTTTCCTTTTTTATGAATGCTTTTGGTATTATTTCTCTTACTCCACTAAAAGGTGTGGCTGTTCCACTTTTAAGTTATGGAGGAAGTTCAATGTGGGCAATTTGTATAGGTATAGGATATGTATTAATGATTTCAAAAAAGGTTAAATTATGACAATAGCTTTAACAGGTGGCGGAACTGGTGGGCACTTAGCCATAGTGCGTTGCTTATTAGAAAGTGCGATTAAAAAAAATATAGAATGTGTATACATAGGTAGTCAAAATGGTCAAGATAAAGCTTGGTTTGAAAATGAAGTACGCTTTAAGGAAAAATTTTTTTTAAGCTCTAAAGGAGTGGTTAATCAAAGCAAATTTGGCAAAATCAGTTCTTTACTCCACACCTTAAAACTCTCCAAAGATTGTAGAGAAATTTTTAAAAAATACCACATCCAAGCCGTTTTTAGTGTAGGTGGATATAGTGCAGCTCCTGCATCTTTTGCGGCTTTATTCTCACATTTGCCTCTTTTTATACATGAGCAAAATTCAAAAAGTGGCTCTTTAAACATGCTTTTAAAACCTTTCGCTACGAAATTTTTTAGCGCCTTTGAAAAAGAATTCAGCCCTTATCCTGTAGCAAATAAATTTTTTGATAATGCTAGGATTCGCAAAGAATTAAAAAATATTATTTTCCTAGGAGGATCACAAGGAGCTAGTTTTATAAACGAACTAGCTTTAAATCTCGCCCCAAAGCTTCAAGAACAAAATATCAAAATCATCCATCAATGTGGAAAAAATGATTTTGAAAAATGCAAAAAACACTACCAAAGCTTAAATATCCAAGCTGATGTTTTTGACTTTAGTTCAAATTTGGAAGAAAAAATGAAAAATGCAGATCTAGCTATATCAAGAGCAGGTGCAAGCACCCTTTTTGAACTTTGTGCTAACACCTTACCTGCTATTTTCATACCTTATCCTCATGCAGCTAAAAATCATCAATACTTTAATGCTAAATTTTTACAAGATCAAGCTTTATGTCAAATTTTCACGCAAGATTCGATCAATCTTGATGATTTTTTCAAAGCAATGTTAAAACTTAACTTAGAAGATATTTCCACAAGATTGCAAAATATAGCACAAAAAAATGGTGGGGATATTTTACTAGAAAAAGCACTATCTGATAACTTGGCTTTTATACGATAAATATCCAAAGATATTTACCAAAATCCCTACAAAAATCAACATCAAAATAGCAAGTGAAAAATTTTCAAATTTGTCATGCAAAAAACCTATAATCCATTGTCCTTGTGCTGCGATTAAATACCCAAAACCCTGAGCTAAAGCAGAAAGTCTCGCTGCTATTTGAGCATTAGAGCTTTTTTGTGCAATAAAAAGCAACGCAATGCCAAAAACTCCACCCCATGGAAAACCCATGATAAAAGCACTGATGATAATAGAAATTTTGCTATCAAAAATAAAGAGCATACCAAAAGCGATCACATACATACTGCACAAACTAGCTATGTAAAAAGTATGTAAATTTTGCCTTAATTTTCCTAAAAGTAAAGGGCCAAAAAGAGACACTGGAGCTGCAACAAGCTGAGCAAAAAGAACCATATTTGTAGCGAATTCTTTATCAAAACCTTTTTCTACAACGATTTGAACATACCAAAAAAACAAAGAATAAGCTAAAAAACTTTGAAATCCCATAAAAAGAGTAATTTTCCAAGTTGTTAAATTTGTAAAAAGATTGATTTTTTTATAAGCTTTTTTCTTAATGCGAAAAAATCTACCATTTTTAGCTTGAGGATAGTAAACTACTAAAGCTACAAAAGAAAAAATAGCCCAGAAAAACATAGCTCCAGCTAAATCAAATACACTAAGCAAAGGTATAGCTAAAGCAATACCCATAATCGAAGAAATACTCAAAACAAGACTATAAATTCCCATTATACTTGCCATTTTTCTTGGAAATTTTTCTTTAATAAAACTAGGAAGTAAAACATTTGCAATTGCTATACCACAGCCCATTGCTAACATTCCTAAAAATAAGCCATATACACCAAAATAAGAACGAATAATTTCGCCTAAAAAAATTAAAAAAATTCCAAAAACAATAGCACGAATAGGAGAAAAATACCCCACAATAAAAGAAATACTTCCAAAAGCTATCAAAGGAAGACTTGTAAGTATGCCCGCTACGGTTGAGTTTAAATAATACTTATCTTTAATAATATCAATAATAGGCCCCACTGCAGTAATTGGGGCTCTAAGATTAAAAGCTACAATAATAACAATAATAACATTAATCCAAAATATCTTTTTAAAAGAAGCCATAAAAGCCTTATTTGTTAAGTTCTACTTTGAATATTTTACCTTCTGCCATCTTAGGAATCCATAAAATATTACCTTCAATAAATATATCTGCAGGACCTTTCATCAAAGGAAATTCAAGTTTTACAGATTTAACATTATCTAAATTATAAATATATCCATTTAGATTATTTCCCCAAGAACTTACCAATAAACCATCTTTATAAGGAACTATTCCATCATAAGATTCTTTTTCATTTTTAATTATACTGAGTTCTTTTGTATTTAAATCATAAGCCATTACAACACCGCCACTTACACCATCAGGATGATAACCAGCTATAAAAAGCTTATGTTTTTTTCTATCTAGATATAACCCATTTGGACCACCAAATTTTACTAAATCAAGTTTTAATAATTCATCATATTGCTTAGTTTTTAAATCAACCTTTAAAATAAGTCCTGTGCCAGTATCGCTAACCAAAAGCGTATTGTCGTCTAATTTTTCTATGTCATTTAAAAAGATTGCACCTTTAATAGGTAAATTAAAAATTTCTTTTTTAGTTTTAAGATCAAAACCGCGTAAAACATCGATATCTACCACATAAAGAGTTTTTCCAATCTCCATCATGCCTTTTGGTGCATTAAGATGGGTTAAAAATTTATATTCTAGCACTTTGCCATTTTTATCAAGCTTAGAAATAAATCCATCATTATCTTTCGCCAAAGGTTCAAGTTTTTCTCCTACATTAGATACATAAACATAGTTTTTATCTACAAAAATACTTTCAGGGCTTTTAAAACCATCAAATTCTTGATATTTTAATTCACTTGCACCAAGCAAACTTCCAAGAAGCGCTAAACTTAAAACATATTTTTTCATATTTTCTCCTTTATTTAAAAATATTTTCATTGAATTATATTTATTTAGATAAAAAAAATGTGCTAGTTTTTTGATAAAAAATACAAGTTTTTTGTTTTTTGATATTGCTTAGGAGTTTGCTCATATTTCTCTTTAAATCTTTCAATAAACCAAGCTACTGAAGAAAAAGCGCACTCATTAGCTATTTCATTGATATTTTTTTTAGAAAATTTAAGTAAAATCTTTGCTTTTTGCAACCTTTTTTCATCTAACCATTTTTTAGGACTTTGTCCAAAACATTTCTTAAATTCTTTAGAAAAAGTTGCTAAATCTAATTTCGCAAAATTAGACATTTCATTTACGCTTAAAAATTCTCTACCACAATACTCAAAAAGTTGGGAAAGATCAAGGCGAAATTCTTTTAAAATTCCTGATAAAAAACTAATAAAATAAATATTCTTATTTAAAAGCAAATGTAAAAAAATCTCTTCAAATTTCAAACTCACTATAGGATCTAAAATTTGCGTATTTTCTTCAAAATGCGGTGAAAAACTTTCCAAAATTCCTTGCAAAATCTTATCATTTTTTACCCAAAAAATTTCATAGTTTTGAAACTTTTGATCTAGTTTAAAAAAATCTTTATACTTATAAATAAGCTCAATTAAAAATGCATTGTCAAAAAAAAATAAATAAGCTTCATAAACTCCTTTACTAAGTCCTACATTGCTTAAAGTATAGCTCCCAGCTTTTAAAAACAAAGTTTCATAAGAGTTAATCTTATAATCTTTTGATGCAGTGTGTAAAATTTTATATCCTTTGCGAACAAAAGTTAAAAGATGACTTCCTATATTAACAAAAGTAGAATGCGAAGTATCCGTTTGTGTATATTTAGCAAAAGTGCAAGATTTAATTTTTTTATAATTGACACCTTTTAATTGCTTTAAATCTTCTGGTAAAGAAAGAATTTTATTCATCGTAAATTTTGCCTACATTCTAAAAGATACTTTTTAAGATCTTTTTCTTTCATTAAAATTTCACGCATACAAACACCTGCTATATTTATATCTTTAAAATTTTCTATATTTTGAGCATTGATACCGCCTATGGCATAAAGTGGAATTTGACTAAATTCAAGTAAGGATTTTAAAAAATCAAGCCCTTTAGGTTCTAAACCCGCCTTACAAGAACTTTCAAAAATATGCCCTACAAAAGCATAATTTACCTTATAACTCATCGCCTCTAAAAGCTCTTCTTTGCTATGGACTGAAGTGCCAAGTATATGAAAATATTTTACTAATTTAGACTCTTTTCTTAGCAAAGAAAGCGGTGCGTGAAAATAACGATGTCCCAATTTTAAACACTCCCTATCAAAAAAATGCAAAAAACAAGTCACTTTTTGCTTTGTACAAATGCTTAAAACTTCTTTTGCTAAGTCATAATACTCAAATTCGCTTAAATCTTTTTCTCTTAAAACTATAGCATCTACCTTAGCCTTAGCAAGTTTTTCAATCTGCTTTAAGAAGTCTATTTCCACACATTTTCTATCGCTTATGGCAATGATTTTTTTATCCCACATAAATGCTATCACTCATCACAGCTTGCAAATTTGATCTTTTAAGCATGCTTAAAATTTCATCTACATTTCTATCATCTGAAATTTCAAACTGCTCATCGCCCTTTTTTTCGCCCTTATGTTCACCTATGCCCACACTCACTCCTGCGCTCATTTTAGTAGCCCCAAGCTTAATAACCTCATCTCTAAAACCTATTCTTTCACGGCTTGAAATGGTAATACCCGCAAAAGGCAAAAAGAGCCTATAAGCACAAAGCACTTGCAAAAGGCGTTTTTCACTCACATCTTTAGGATGGATTTTGGCATTATTGATAATAGGTCTTAAACGTGGTACTGAAATAGAAATTTCAGCATGCGGATAAGCTTGTTGTAAAAAATGCGCATGAAGTGCCGTAGCAAGGGCGTCTTTTCTAAAATCATCTATACCCAAAAGTGCCGCAAAAGCCACTCCACGCATACCCGCTTTTAAAGCTCTTTCTTGGGCATTAAAGCGATAAGGAAAAATGCGTTTTTCACCAGCTAAATGAATTTTAGAATATTTTAAAGGATTGTAAGTTTCTTGAAAAACAGTCACATAATCACAACCCTTTTCATGTAAAATTTTATATTCATCTTCATTCATAGGATAAATTTCAACGCCTACAACCTTAAAATACTCTCTAGCTATTTTACAAGCATTTGCTATATATTCTACACTTGCAAACTCCCTACCCTCGCCTGTTAACATTAAAATTTCTTCTAAACCACTTTTAGTAATGGCTTGCATTTCTTCGTGAATTTCAGCTTCATTTAGCTTAGCTCTTGCGATTTTATTGCCTTTTTGAAAACCACAATAAACACATTTAGAATTACAATAATTTGACAAATAAAGTGGGGTAAAAAGAGAGACAGAATTTCCAAAATATTTTTGCTTGACTTTAGCGGATTTAAAGGCTAATTCTTCTATGAAATCTTCTGCTGCGCTTGAAAGCAAAGCTTTTAAATGTTCTATACTTAAATGTGTTTGATTTAAAGCATTTTTAACATCTTTAGCGCTAAATTGACTCTCATCATAGCTTTGAACTTGACTTAAAACCTTGTTTAAAATTTCGCTTTTTATTTCCTGCATATGAGGTAAATGCTGCATATAATCTTGCATGATTAATCCCTTAAAAAGCCTGTTAATGGAGAACTTGCTTTAGCCTCGCTCACACTTGCCAAACCTGCTAAAAAAGCCGCTCTTCCTGCATTTACCGCCAAAGAAAAAGCTCTAGCCATCAAGGTTATATCTTTAGCTTCAGCTATAGCTGTATTTACCATCACCGCACTTACTCCCATTTGCATAGCTTCACAAGCTTGTGCAGGACTTCCAATACCCGCATCTACAATGATAGGCAAATCAATTTCATTAAGCAAAATTTGTATAAATTCCTTAGCACATAAGCCTTTATTGCTCCCAATAGGTGCTGCTAAAGGCATGATAGCCGCAGCTCCTGCATCACGCATAGCTCTAGCTGCGTAAAGATCAGCATGCATGTAAGGTAAAGGCGTAAAGCCCTCTTTAGCTAAAAGCTCACAAGCTTTAATCGTTTCATAATTATCAGGCAGCAAATACCTACTATCGCTTATCACTTCTATCTTGATAAGTTCTCCACAACCAAGCTCTCTTGAAAGCCTTGCAATACGTAAGGCTTCATCGGCGTTTCTTGCGCCTGAAGTGTTGGGTAAAAGTGTGATATTTTTAGGGATATAATCAAGTATATTAGCAATTTCCCCTGTATTTGCACGGCGTAAGGCTAGAGTGATAATCTGCGCTTTAGCTTCTTCTATAGCTGATTTTATAAGTTCTAGTGAATATTTTCCAGAACCTAAAATAAATCTTGAATCAAACTCGTATTTGCCTATTTTTAATTTATCATTTTTTAAATTTTCTTGCATTTTTACTCCTTATTTGCTAAAAGCTCTAAAACAAGATTACTTTGATGTCCGGCACAAATATTTACCCTTGGTGCCATAAGTCCATTTCCCACCTTAGCACCATTTACCAAATCCCCACACACATAGAAATTTTTAGCAATTTTTCTTGTTTGTATGCTGTTGCTATCACCATAGCCCGCAAGCCCTGAAGCACAGATTAAAATACTATCTTTGTAAAATCTATGAAAATTTTGTGCCATCATCGCTTTTGCAATAGCACTATCAAAAGCTTCACAAACTATATCTATATCTTTAAACAAAGACTTTAAATTATCCTCATTGATTTTTAAAGTGCAAATTTCAACGCTGATATAAGGGTTAATCTCGCCAATTTGCTCTTTTAAAGCTTCGGTTTTAAATTTACCCAAATCACTTACACGATAAGCTTGACGATTCAAATTACTGGGCTCAATCACATCAAAATCAATCAGCTTTAAATACCCCACTCCACTTCTTGCCAAATTTATCGCTATATGCGATCCAAGCCCACCTAAACCACATACCGCCACGCGCCCATTTTTAAGCTTGTCGTGAAGCTTTGGAGTGTGTCTTGCTCTCATCATAGCATCTAACGCATCTTTTGGAGGTAAAGTATTTCTTTCTATACAAAAAAGCTCATCATCTTCATTTAAAGCAATATTCTCTTTTGTTGCAAAACCATTGATAATCCAAACATCATTTTCATTTTTGCTGATATTATCAAAAAATTCCAAACTTGTTTTAAAGTCTGTATCAAGTTCTTTACCATTGAATTTCACTCTCATCATCCACCTCCTACAAAGCTTACGATTTCGGCTTTATCATTTTCTTTTAAAATCAAATTTTCAAATTCGCTTTTTGGTATGATTTCTCCATTTAATTCTAAAGCAATAAGTTCTATTTTCAAGCCTTTTTCTTTGATAAAATCCATAAATTTAAGCTCTTTTAACTCAAGCTTTTGTCCATTGATAATCATTCTAAACCTTTAAAAATTTTCTATCAAGTCTTTAAAAACAAGGCAAAGTTTTTCAAATTCTTCTATACTTACTCTTTCATCAATAGCGTGAATTCTATCATTACAAACCCCAAATTCCACTACTTTTACACCATATTTTGCAAAATACCTTGCATCACTTGTACCGCCTTTAGTATTAAGCTCTGGCACTTCATGAGTGATTTTTTGAACGCTTTCATTCATTTTTTGAACGATTTTATTGTCGATATTTGTCAAAAAAGCTTCGCTTGATTGTTTTAGCTCTAACTCATAGTTTAAACCATGACAAATTTTTTCTACATAGCTTCTTACATCTTCTAAGCTTGTATCGGGGGAATTGCGTACATTAAACATAAGTTTTAAATCATTTGGCGTTATATTACATACCCCCATACCTCCACGAATATCGGTAATAACGATTTTTGAAGGACTAAATTCAGCACTTCCAGGATCAAGATCAAAACCCGCTAAAAGCTTTAAAACCGGTGCAAAATCATGCACAGGATTGATACATTTTTCAGGATAAGCAACATGCCCTTGTTTTCCGCGAATTAAAAGTTTTCCATTGATAGAACCACGACGCCCTATTTTAATGCTATCGCCGATTTTTTTAACACAGGTTGGCTCAGCAACCACGGCATAATCAGGTAGTATATCTCTTTCTTGCATCCATTCTAAAACAGCCTTAGTTCCATATATAGCTTCGCCTTCTTCATCACTTGTTAAAATAAGACTCAGCCTAGCTCCTTTAAAATCCGCATTCTTTACCGCATCTACAAAGGCTGCTACTCCGCTTTTCATATCTTGAGCACCTCTTGCATAGATAAAGCCTTCTTTTTCCATAGGCACGAAAGCATCGCTACTCCAACCCTCGCCTGCAGGCACTACATCTACATGCCCACCAAAAGCTAAATGCTCACCCTCATCTTTAAATTTTTTAGTGAGTAAAAGGTTTTTAATGCCTTCTTTTTCTATGAAAAAAGCTTCAAAATCACTCAGTTCCATAGCGATGAAATTTAAAGCTCCATCATCATTTGGCGTAACAGATTTAAATTTTAAAAGTTCGATTAAAAATTCTTTTGCATTCATTTTTTATCCTAAGAAAGTTTTATATAATAAATTAAGAGCAAAATACTCTATAATTATAGCTGAAATTATATTGATTATAAAAACAACTTTTGCACTAAAAACATGACTATATCTTGCCACCACAAAAGCTAAAGCACTTACCCAAAAAAGTATAGCCACAACAAGCCCTAAAGTCATCAAATAAGCATGATCACTACTTAAAACCACGCTTGCAGCACTAAGCCAAAATCCTATCACAAAAGGATTTGAACCATTTAAAAAAGCTCCTTTAATATAACTTTTCAAAAGACTTTCTTTAAATTCTTTATGCTCTAAATTTAAGCTTTCTTTCTTTTTTCTTAGCATCAAGTACGCCATATAAGTTAAAAAACAAAAACCAAAAATCGCCAAAGAACGCATAAAAATAACATTGTCTAAGAAATTTAAAAGCCCAAATTGAAGCAAAAAAAGATAAAGCATATCTATACTAAATGCTCCAAGTCCTACAGCTATGGAATTTTTAAAAGCTTTTAGTGCATAAGTTAAAATCAAAATATTTACAGGTCCAAAAGGCACACTCACTCCAAAGCCCAAAAAAACTCCACTTAAAAAAGAATCAAACATTACCATCTTTCATAAAATTTTCTATATCAAGTGCGATTTTATCAATAGCGCTTATAATATCTTCTATATAGATTTTATCAAAATACCGCTCTAAATTTGCATCTTTTTCGTAGATATTTAAAATACTTTTTTCGCACATTGAAGCATAACGCCCTACAGGCAAAACCGCCCCACTTGTGCCTATGCTGATAAAAAGCGAAGTTTGATTTAACAAAGAATAAAGCGTAGCATAAGCAGGAGCTTGCTCTTCAAACATAACTATATTGTGTCTTAAATCCTTACTTTTGCATTTTGGGCATTGTTTATCTGTGATTTTTTCATAGCCTATATTAAAAATTTCTTCGCATTTTAAGCAGCGAAGTTCGGGCAAAAAGCCATGCAAATGTACTACATCTTTACACCCTGCACGCTCTAGCAAATCATCTACATTTTGCGTGATGACAAAAAGATTTTTACCCCATTTTTCTTTTAATTGTGCAATTTTTTCATGAGCATGATTTGGCTTTACATTTTGAAGTTGTGCCCTTCTTGCATCGTAAAAATCAAGTACTTTTTTAGGATTTTTTCTAAAACCTGTTGCAGAGCAAACCTCCATAACATCGTATTCTTCCCAGAGTCCATCATTATCTCTAAAAGTTTTAAGCCCACTTGGAGCAGACAAACCCGCTCCGCTTAATATCATAATGTTTTTCATCGCTAAACCTTATAAAATTTACAAAGTTTAGCGAAAAATGCTTTAAGAAAATAAATATTTTTGCAAGATTTTTTCTTTTTCTTTTTCTAATCTATCAAGTTCTATTTTATATTCATTGATTTTTTTCTCAATCTTGTCAGTTATATCTGCTATTTAATCTTGAAATTCCAAAGAAGGAAGTTTAACCCTTAATGCTTTTATTCTATCTATTGAAGCTCTAAGTTTTCTTGAAAATCCTTGTTTTTTACCAGCTTCATTTAAAACAAAACTTATGTATTTAGCATTTATTTTTGTATCATCAACCCTTAATACCCCACAATGATCAGTTGGATAAAACTTTTTATTTTTTGGTATAAATCCCACCATCCAATCTCCATCTATACCCCACAAAACAGAATCATTATCATAATCTTGCAAAATTTCTTTATTAACAAATCCAAATACTTCCAACACATTTGCACTATAAACAGGAATTTGTCCATTTTCAAGCAGCTCATTATTTAAAACTCTTTTTCCAATACTTAGTTTAAAAATTGGATTTGATAAAGCATATTCTTTAATTGTTTTATTAAATGATGATAAAAATTCACTATCCAAATTTATTTTACACAAATTATTAATTTTATCTAAAATAGAATTTAGCTCATACCCCCCCCCATCATCTATAATACCACATTTTTGAAGTATTGCTTTGATTAGCTTTTGGTACTCTTCTATACTCATTCTTATTGTGTTATACTGCTCTTCTACCTTTTCACACTCTGCTACGATTTGTTTTTGAATTTCAAGCGGTGGTTTTGGAATAACCATATTTTGCAAGATTCCTAAATTTATATTTTGTTGCGAAGTTATAATAACTTCGTTATATAATTGAAATTTAAAATAATCAATAGCATACATAAGATATTTATTTATAAATTCTTTATTTGGAATAATAGCTACTATAGCTTGATTTGTTGTCATATCTTCGCCTAATATTCCAACTCTACCAATAGTTGCATAAATTGAAACAACAACAGCACCTTTTTGTATCATTTTTGCATTAGAATTCTTAAAACCCTCTCTTGTAATTTTTTCTTTAGTATCCATAATAACTTGACAATTAGAGTAATCGCTAATTGTTAGCTACTTAATATCCCCATTCCAATAATTTATATTTTTTCTTGATGGTGTTCCTCCCATGAAAAAATCTCCACAAATTTTCAATTTAACCAATGGGTATTGAGACTTTATTTCTTCTCTTTGAGTTTTTGGATTTAAACTTATAGCTTTATTAAATTCCACTTTTTCAAAGTCCATCATATCAATAAGCCTTGCTTTACTAGCATAGCTTTGCAAATCTTTTGGTATATCGCTAAGAGTTTTTAAAAATGCTTTACAAATTAAAGTATTAAGTTTGGTCTCATTTTGTGGATTGTCTCTTTCAAAAAGTGGGCTCAAATAAGGCTCGTGCAATTCTTTTAAACCTTCATCGCCTTTTCTATTGCTCCACTCATAACCTAAAAATTTCTTTTGTTCTTTTATATCACTTGGGGATTTTACGATTAAGACTTAGACAAAAATAAAGCAATTTATCCTTTTCGATTGCCTGTGCATAAGCTAAAAAGGCTTTATCTTCTAAATCTTGCTTATCTTTACTTTCTTTATAAATTTTAGATTTTAAATTTTTTATAATCACTTGTTTGATCAAATGCATTGCGATAATCTTTAAAGGATTCTAACTCTACAAGTTTAGAATCTAAGCTGCCATTTAAAAAATTGCTATAAAGCTCTTTATCAAATTTTCTAAAATCACAATACGCACTTAGATAATTTTGATAAAAGTTTTCATTGTCTTTTAAATTTTCAGATTCTATGCGTTCTTTAATCAAACTATAATCTTGAGAAATAAGATGATTTTCTTGTTTAAAAGTTTCTTTTTTGCGTAAAAATAAAATAATCGTATTTGTCCCTGTTACACCAAATGTTTGGATTCCAAGCTCAACAATGGCAATAAAATCAAAATTTTGAAATAATATTTCTCTTGTATTTTTATAAATAGAATCTTTATTTAAAATAGAACTTGGCAAGATAATGGCAGCTTTAGCATTATCATTTAAAATTTGATTTGCTCGCTCACAAAAAAAGCATTCGATAGAATTATTTGTTTCTATGTTTATATCATCGTTAAAAAGTTTATAGGTATTTTTAGATTTATCGCTTAAAGTTTCTAAAAATCCTTTTACAGAATAAGGTGGATTTGCTATAAGTAAATCAAAACTATTTGATTCTATTTGTGGTTTTGCTTTTTCTCCTTCTAAATTATTTGTATTTGCTAATTCAAAAGAAGCAAGTGAATCAGCGTATAAAATATTAATTTCATTTTGCCCATACATTGCACTTGATACCTTAGAAACCTTACTTAAGCGATACTCTTTTTCAATACCATAAATATTTTTATAATGCTCTTTAAGCTCATCTTCTGTTAGATAACGCTTAAGCTCATTGGCATAGGTGTTTAAAAAATGTCCAGCACCACAAGCATAATCAATCACCCTTAAAGCTTTAGAGCTTTTGCTTAACATTTCTTGAATCGGTAAAGAATACATAATAAATTCACAAATTTGAATAGGAGTAAAAAACTGCCCTTCATCTTGCTTCATACCTTTTTGCAAAAAAGTTCAAAAAGATTGCCTAAAAATTGATTTGTAGAGTTTTGAGTAAGTTTGTAATTTGCAAAAAGCTCTACTATTTCTTTTAATACAAGTGCATTTTTTAAAAATAATTCTTTATTATGCACTTCTAAAAATGCAAAATAATTATTTGAATAAAATTTTAATTCTTTGATGTAATTTTGCATTACTTCTTTTAAAGTTTTTATCTTTAATTGCTTAAAGTCTTTTTTTCTATATCTTCATTAGATACAAAGGTAATTTTCTCTCCTAAGAATTCTTTCATAGCTTCTTTATAAAGCCACATTAATCTATCTTGTACATTTGCATAAGTATCTGCCATTACACCAAAATATCCAAATTGAGATTGTTTTTATTAAAAGTTTCATCATAGATTTTACAAAGAAAAATATTTACAAGTTTATCAAAGGCATTTTCCTTGCCTGATATATTATGCTTGCGTAAAATTTTTGCAAATTCGTGATATTTGCCTTCTTCTTTAAGTTCTTTAAGATTATCAAAATTTGGAGTAATTTCTAAAATTTTACAAGCATTGACATTTGCTTTAAAAATGCCTTGTTCAAAATATTGCAGTTCATAACTTTCTTTCCAAGTTTTAAAAAGCTCTATATTATTAGATTTTTTATAAGAATTTTGTAATTCTTTTTCTTTTAGATATTCGTCGTTATCGTAAGCTTGTATGATGTAATTTTTATATTCTAACTTATCACTAAAATCACTTGTATAAAGACAAAGATATTTTACACCTTTTTCTTGCTGAAAATAAGAAAAAAGCTGTCCACCATCTCCTTGCATTTTATTCCATTCTTTTACAAACTCACTATTTTTAGAATCTGTAGTTTTGCATTCTATAATTAAATAAGGATTGTTTTCATTATCCTTTACTAAAATATCAGCTTTACCGCCTTTTTTATCCCTGCCAAGATCCATTTTGACTCCAACTCTAAATGTTGAGCCTTATAACCTTTTTCTAAAAGTCTATACACACATTCAAAAACTACAAAATTTTCAGGGTGCGAAAAATTAGAAGTAGTTTTATCGTGAATTTTTATTTCTTTTGGGTAATTAATACTCTCATTTTTATAATCTATTAAAGGTGTGTAATTATTGATTGTTTTTACATAATTTTCATTTTTATTTTCAAAGCCTAAGTTTTCTAAAACTTGTTTTAAATTATCTTTTGTAATCATTTATTTCCTTATAGTTTTACCACCTTAGCACCAAAACCACCTTGATTGATCGGTGCGTCATTAAAGCCTTTAACACTTTTGTGAGTTTTTAAAAACTCTCTTACCGCAAAGGCAAGTTTTCCTGTGCCTATACCATGATAGATCAAAACCTCATCAAATCCCGCTATCAAAGCATCTGAAATAAATTTATCAAGCCTTGAAATAGCCTCATCACTTCTGAGTCCATGCAAATCCAAAGTTACACTTAGATTGCTTGGTTTACTTACGCTTATACTTGTTTTTGCTACTTTTTTTGGCATTGCACCACTTTTTTTAAGCAGTTTTAAAGGCACACGAAGTTTAATCCCATCGCTTTCAACCATAGCATCGTTTTTAGAAATGCTTATGATTTTACCCTTAATTTTTTCATATTTTACAAAATCCCCCACACGCAATTCTTCGTTTTGCTCCATACTTGGCAAGATGATTTCTTTTTTAAGTTCATTGGCTTTATTAAGACTTCTTTGCTTGTCTTTTATGTCTTTAAGCTGTATGGTTTTTTTAGCTTCTTCTATGGCTTTGTGAAATTTAAATTCTAAATTTCTCAAACTCGTACGCAATTCTTGTTCATTTTTTTCTTTTTGATCTTTTAAAGAAAGTAAAATTTCATCAACTTTTCGCTCTTTTTTCTCGACATTTTCAAGTTTAGCTTTTAGTTCTAATTCAAGATTGATATTTTTACCTACAAGCTCTTCTAAATTTTCTTTATCCTCGCCATAAAGCTTTTTAGCCTCGCTAACTAAATTCGGCGGAATCTGATAACGCAAAGCGGTTTCAAAGGCATAAGATTTTCCTATAGTACCTTTCAAAAACTCATATTTTGGGCGTGAAAACTCTTCATCATATAAAGCAGCGATGAGTTCAACTTGCTCATTTTTTGCTAAAAGCATAGCAAGGCGTTTGTGGTGCGTGGTGATGATGATTTTAAGATTATTAGCTATGAGTTTTGAAATTAACACACTATACAAACAAGCCGCTTCTTCAAAATCTGTTCCAAGCTCTATTTCATCGATACCTAAAAGCAAATTTTTCTTAGAAAAAAGCCTAGAAAAATGCAACATTCTTCCTGCAAAAGTTGAAATGTCATTTTTAACATTTTGCGGATCTTCTATAATAGCGTCAAATTCTTTAAAAGTACCGATTTTACTTTCAGTTGCTTTGATATGCATAGGCAAAAGATGTTTAGCTAAAAATGCTGCGCTTAGCATAGATTTTAAAAGCATGGATTTTCCGCCTGCATTTACCCCTGTGATGATTAAAACTTGTTTTTTAAATTCCAAACTCACGCTTTTTGGATTTTTTAAGGCAGGATGAGCGAAATTTTTAAGAACCAAATCCGTACTTTGATCACACAAAATAAATTCAAAATCCCTTTTTTTAGCAAGCAAAACCCTAGCACTATAATGATCAAAAAGATCAAAGGCTGTATTGATAAATTTTAAAAAAGGTAGGTTTTTTGCTAAAAAAGCTGAGAAATTTTTAGCGTATTCATAATAAATTTCTTCTTTTTGATTTTTGATTTTTTCTATATCATTTTGCAAATTTTCAACACTTAAAGGCACGATATAAAAGCCGCCACTACTACTCCTGCCTATGATTTTTGCTTTAATAGCATGATTAAACCCACCTCTTACAAGCAAGGCTTCAAGATTGTTTATAAGATGGATTTGTGTATCGATAAGATAAGGCATCAAAGCTTTTGTGTAGCAAAATTTCTTAAACTCAGCTATTATGCTTTCATTTTTTAATCTTAAAGCAGTATTAAGATTTACAAGTCTTTCATCTAAACTTTCTTTTAACTCCCCTTTTTCATCGAAATTCAAACAAAGCTCCAAAGCCCCGCTAACAAATTCTATCTTTTGTAGCCAAGAGTCTAAATTTGTTCCTAGTTTTATTTTTTTTAACTTTTCAAAATAACGAAAAATTTTTACAAATTCAAAAATTTCATCTAAATGTAAAATTCCTTGCTTGCTTAAATGAACTAAGGCTTTATCAAGATTGCTAAGCTCTGGCATAGTAGGAAATTTCACCTCGCAAAGCTCATGTATGCGTTTAAAATGAAGATTAGAATCTCCTTGTAAAAAAATCTCCTTATCTCTTGCAAAAAGGGCTTTAAACTCTTCTAAATAGCTGTTTAAATCAAGCTTTGAGATCAATTCTTCTTTTGTATCATTCATCATTTAACCTACAATCTTTAATATCTATGATTAAAGAATTAAAACTTTGATTATTATCCTTTGAAATAAAACTTCCTGTACCAAATTCATAATTAAAATACGCCTTAGAAACATTGATATCTTTACATAAAATATTTTTATTTTGATTAAAAGCTACGATAATATCTGTTCTTAAATGACTTTTTTGCGTATTTTCAAATTCAAAAAATACCGCTAAAACAATAAAAATCACAAGCAAAATACCAAAAAAAGGTTTAGTTTTTTTGCCTAATTTTTCACGCAAAGCAAAAGTGATTAAGGTTAAAATTAAGATGATTAAAAGATATAAAAAAAATCTACTCATTCTTTTGCCTTAATTTATTGCTGATATCTCCTGCGCCAAAACCTATAATAAGCCCTTCTTCAAAAACCTGCCCCTTAGAAGCCACCAAAAATTTACCCTCTCTTTTAATATCTTCTACAAATAAAGCCTTAGGAAAAACTACCTTTAAATCAAGCTCTATAGGTTCTTCTCCTGCAGCATAAACAGGTAAAATTACAAGCTCATCAACACCTTCAAAAGCCTTTGCAAACTCCTTTAAATTTGCGGCCAAACGCGTGTAGCGGTGAGGTTCAAAAATGGCTGTGATTTTTTTATATCCACCTAATTTTGCGTATTCTTGTGCTGCACTTAAAGTCGCTTTTATTTCGGTTGGATGATGACCATAATCATCGATTAAAACCAAATTTTCATCAGCATGTAAAATATCAAAACGCTTTTTAATACCTTGATAATTTTTAAGCCTAGTTCTTATCGTTTCTATATCTAAGAAATTTAAAGCCGCCAAAATCGCCAAAGACGCATCAAGGGCTAAATGATATCCCATACCAAAAACCTTAAATTCACCTAAATCTTTCAACTCAAAACTTGTAAAAGGTTTGAAATTTTCTATACACATGGTGCAGTTTTTGATATCTTTGCTCGGATAAAGCTTGATTGACTCATTTTTATAATTTTTCAAAAACTCATCTTCAGCATTAATCACGCGAATTTTAGCCGTATCTAAAAACTCCACATAAGCATGATGGAGTTTTGAAACTTCATTGCCATAATGATCTAAATGCTCTGCTTCTGCATTGGTAACTATAGCCAAATAAGGATTTGAATTTAAAAAAGAACTATCGCTCTCATCAGCTTCAAAAACAAGGTTTCGGCTTTCTTTATAAATCATATTTGAACCAAATTCTTTTAAAATCGCTCCGATAATCACAGAAGCATCATCAAGCAAAGAAGCTAAAATGCTTGAAGTTGTGCTTTTTCCATGTGCTCCTGCAACTGCAAAAACGCGCTTATCTTCTAAAATAAGAGGCAAGGCCTCCTTGCGTGAAAGACATTTAATGCCTAATTCTTTAGCGTGTTTAAATTCAGGATTTTCTTCTTTAATTGCAGCAGAGTAAATAACTAAATCTTTGTTTAAAATATTGTCTTTATGATGAGGGATACTGACCTTAACCCCTTCTTTTTCAAGTTCTTTAGTAATTTTACTTTCCTTAAGATCACTCCCACTAATCTTAAAGCCTTTTTCTTTTAAAAATCTTGCTAAAGCGGAAATTCCTATACCACCTATGCCGATAAAATGGATATTTTGCATCATTTAAACCTTTATACTTTAAAGGCCAAATTTTAGCACTTTTTTACTAAAAAGAAAATATAAATCCTATTTTGAAATGCCTAGACGCTGACTTAATTGATAAAGATTTAATTCTTTATAAAATTGAGTGAAATTTTTATGATATTCATCGAGTTCAAAGGCATGATTTGTATCTTTTAAGGTATTATTATTTTCAAAATAATACCCCTTAGCACCGCTATATACGCCATTTTTATCAATCCATACAGCATCATTGATCCCAAATTCTAATTTTTCATCATTTGGTCTTGCTAACATATTTCTTCCACCTACGCTTAAATACTTAACATTACTTAAGCTTAAAGCATAAAGAGTTGGAAAAATATCCTTATGAGATCCTACACGATCTTTATCATAATAAATATTATCTTGCAAATCCTTAGGAATATAAATATAAAAAGGCACACTATAAGCAAAAGCTTTTTGGGAATTTAAATCCATACTCATTTCGCGTACTCTATGATCTCCAGTTGCTGCTATAATGACACTATCTTTAAAAGAACTCTGTTTTATTTTATCTAGAAATTTTCCAAATTCATTGTTTGCATAAGTATAAGCTTTGATAATATTGTCTTGTTTATCTTTTTCATAAGGAAGCATATTAAGCAAAGTTTGTGGAATATTTTCTAATTTTGGCAAATCATTTTGCGGAAATTTATAAGGTGGATGATTAGAAATAGTAAGAGCAATTATAAGGGTGTTGTGTGGATTTTTTTGAAGTAAGTCATAAACTTTTTTATATAAAAACTCATCAGCTACCCCATAACCATTTTCGCTATCTTTTGCTCCATTATACTCTTTCATTAAAATATTTTCATCTATAATCTCATCTACTCCCAAAATACTGAGATAATTTTTAATATTTTGCCAAGATCCATTACCTGCACTTACAAAAATCACCTTATATCCTGCTTTCTTATAAACAGCAATAGGTGTTAAATCTAAATAAGTTTTCTGAAATTTACTTGTAGAAATATTAGAAAATGGACTTACAAAAAATAAGTTTGCAAAACTTGGTATAGTTCCATTACTAGAACTCAAAAAGCGTTTGAATAAAAAATCTTGTTTAAAATGTTTATTTAACGAACCCAAAAAATTATGTTCCGTATTTGTAAAATCGGCCAAATTAAGCCCAAAACTTTCCATTAAGTTAACAAATACACTAGGATGATTCTTTTCAGCTTTTAGATTTATAGGACTTTGATGCCAATAATCAAAAAGTTTTTCTTTAAGTTCTTGTGCTTTCAAAGGTGTGATAACCTTCAAAGCTGCTTCTTCTTTATATTGTTTTAAAGCCCAAGAAAATGCCATAATTGGATTTAACATTGTATCATTTACAACACTATACTCACTAAAAGAATAATTTTGTACATTTATAGCCACATGCTTAAAGGGACCCCTTAAGGCTATAACATAAACAATAATTAATATTAAATTTAAAGCCATCAAGGGAAATAATCTTAAATTAACAGGTTTTAGCTTTAAATTTAATATTTTCAAATTTAAAAAAAATACAAAGACTCCAAAAATCAACATTAAAGCTAAAATTTTTAAAATTGGATAATCATGATAAATAATACTTAAAATAGTTTTTGCATTATCATCTTTTAGAGTAAACATAAAAATATCAAATTTAGTCTTGTAAATTTCGTAATAATAGTATTTTGCATAAGAAAATCCTATACAAAGACAAGAAAGAATAATTATATAAATGCTTGAAAAAATGAAATAAAAATTTTTACTATATATTGCTAATTTATTATTTATTTTTATATTAGAAAAAATTAAACTTAAAAAACCACAAAGCAAGAATGGTAAAAACGCTGCGCTTAAAAATCTTATATCATGAAAAACACCCAAAAGATACATTAAAAAGATTTCATTTTTATCATTAATTAAACCAGTAGGGATAAAAGAATTTTGCATTAAAATACGATTAATGGTAAAAATTACTATAAATAATACACTAAAAATAAAAATTTGAAGTAAAATTTTTCTCATGTTCACCTTCTTTAAAAATTCTTAAGAATTTTATCAAAAGCCCAAAGTTTTCTTGCCTCATCGCTTTTTTTAGGCTCTATGATAAGCATTTCTTCTTCAGAACCTAATCTACTTTCTGTCTTGCCAAAAGCGTTGATAAACAGAGTATCACCGTAAAAATTCCACTCATCTTTTGTTTTGCCTATGCGATTTACTCTTAAAATGCTTGTAGAATTTAAAAAAGCTCTTGTTTTTAAAAGCTCTTCCCATCTTTGTTTGCTTTCAAAGGTGCAAGCACTAGGAACGATAACCAAATCAATTTTTTTCGCCATAATCTGTTGCCAAAAAATATCAAAATGTGTCTCAAAACCAAAAAGCAAAGCACATTTTAATTTTTCATAATTAAAAGTAAAAATTTTTAATTCTGATGGAGTTTTGTTGCTAAAAAATTTTTCTTCATTCCAATGTTCATAAGGCATTAAAATTTGCTGTTCATAACTTTTGACACCATTTGGAGCAACTTTTAAGCAAAGTTTTTTATAATTTTTAGCTTCAACGCTTACATAAGGAGCGATGATTTCTAATTCATATTTTTTAGCAAATTTAATTAAACTTTCTTTTTTGGCTTCGCTTTGTTCTTTTATCATATTTCTTGGCATATGTAAAAGTTCTGTAAAAAAACTATTGATCACATATTCGCCCAAAACTACCAAATTTGCCCCATTGTCTTTTGAAGCTTTAAGATAATAATCAAGCCTTGATTCACTTAAAGCTAAAGTTGGAAACTGTAAAGCCGCTATTTTACTCATCGATTTGCTCCACTTCTAATTTTGCTTTTTCAAGCTCAAGTCTTGCTTTTTTGATACTCTCTAAACCTTCTTTGTAAATTTTTACACTTTCATCTAAGGCAAGCTCTTGATTGTTTAATTTTTCCAAAGATTCATTAGCGTGTTTTAAATTTTCTTCAAAACTCATTGATGATTGACCTTGTAATTTGGTGCTTCATGAGTGATAGTAACATCATGTACATGACTTTCTTTAAGCCCTGCAGTAGTGATTTCAACAAATTCAGCTCTTTTTTGAAAATCTTCTATATCTTTAGCCCCAACATAACCCATAGAAGAACGCAAACCTCCTAAAAGTTGATGCACCACGCTTCTTATACTTCCCACATAAGGAACACGCCCTTCTATACCTTCAGGAACAAGTTTATCTTGAGCGGTACCTTGCTGAAAGTATCTATCCGAACTTCCCTTTTGCATAGCCCCAAGCGAACCCATACCACGATAAGACTTATATTGTCTTCCTTGATAAGTAAAAAGCTCTCCTGGACTTTCATCCGTTCCAGCTAAAAGCGATCCTATCATAACAGAACTCGCACCCACAGCTAAAGCTTTTGCAATATCACCTGAATATTTAATCCCGCCATCAGCTATCACAGGAACGCCAAATTTATTTGCTTCTTCTACGCATTCATCAATGGCCGAAATTTGAGGCACACCCACACCTGAAACAATACGCGTAGTACAAATACTTCCTGGCCCAATACCTACTTTAACCGCATCTACCCCTGCTTCACAAAGTGCTTTTGCTGCGGCTGCAGTAGCGATATTTCCTGCGATAAGATCTAAATTTGGATATTTAGTTTTAATTGCTTTTACCGTATCAATAATACCCTTAGAATGTCCATGCGCAGAATCAAGCACAACAACATCAACGCCAGCTTCAACTAAAGCATCCACGCGATCCATTTGCCCTACTCCTATAGCCGCACCCACACGCAATCTTCCAAAACCATCTTTATTGGCATCAGGATATTCTTTGCGTTTTTTAAGATCTTTTATAGTGATAAGTCCTTCCAAGCGTCCTTGTTCATCAACTATAGGAAGTTTTTCTACTTTGTTGGTGCTAAAAATTTTTTCCGCATCGTCTAGAGTGCAACCTTTTGGAGCAGTGATTAAAGGCATTTTAGTCATAACATTTTCAACCAAATTTGAAAAATCACTCTCAAATCTTAAATCACGATTGGTAAGTATGCCTATTAGTTTCTTATCTTCATCTACTACAGGAACGCCTGAAATTCTATACTCTGCCATGATTTCTAAAGCCTCTGCAACACTTGCTTTAGGACTTACAAAAATAGGATCGATAATCACCCCACTTTCGCTTTTTTTCACTCTTTTTACTTCTCTAACCTGTGAAGCTATATCCATGTTTTTATGAATCACTCCAAGCCCTCCAAGTCTTGCCATCATAATAGCAGCCCTGTGTTCAGTAACTGTATCCATAGCCGCAGAGATTAAAGGCATATTTAAAGTGATATTTTTTGTCAGTTTAGTATGAATTTTTACTTCCTTAGGTAGAACTTCAGAATACCCAGGACGCAATAATACATCTTCAAAAGTTAAAGCTCTTTTTACAATTTTCATCTTTCATCCTTAATTTTTAATCATTTGTTCTAAACTTAAAGCCCCATCTAACAAGGTTTGTTCATCATAAGCTTTGCAAATCAGTTGTGCTGATATATTAAGCCCTTCTTTATCTTTTGCAACAGGCACACTAATGCCTCCAAGCCCTGCTAAATTTACAGAGATAGTATAAACATCTTCTAAATAAGTTTGCATAGGGCTTTTTTGAGTATCAAATTTAAAAGCCGTTGTAGGAGTTACAGGCATAAAAATAAGATTACAATCTTGCAAAATTTCTTCATATTTTGCCTTGATAAAAGCTCTAGCTTTTTGTGCTTTGATATAATACGCATCATAATATCCACTACTTAAAACAAAAGTTCCTAACAAAATTCTTCTTTTTACTTCTTCGCCAAAACCTTCGCTGCGTGTATTTACATACATTTCTTTTAAATTTTGGATATTTTCAGAACGCTTGCCATAACGCACCCCATCATAACGACTTAAATTTGCACTTGCTTCAGCTGTTGCGATGATATAATACGCTGCGATATCAAACTTAGAATCAAGCAAATTTTTATATACAATCTCATGTCCATTAGCTTTTAACATATCTATGGTTTTTAAAAGTGCGTTTTTTACTTCGCTATCTGCATCATTGACATAATTTTCAATCACTGCAATTTTTAATTTTTTATTTGCATTTAAATTTGGAGCGGTTTTGATAAACTCGATATTTGCACTCGTGCTATCCATTTTATCATATCCTGCGATCGCATCATATAAAATTGCCGCATCTTCTACATTTTGCGTTAAAACCCCGATTTGATCCAAACTTGAAGAATAAGAAGCCAAACCATAGCGACTTACTCTTCCATAACTCGGTTTAAATCCTACACAACCACAAAAAGCCGCAGGTTGGCGTACAGATCCTCCTGTATCAGAACCTAAACTTGCTAAAGCCAAGCCACCCACTACCGCAGCAGCACTTCCACCACTTGACCCACCTGGAACACGCTCAAAATTTAAAGGATTTAAAGTTTTTCCATAACAAGAACTCGCTGTTGAACTTCCCATAGCAAATTCATCCATATTACAACGCCCAAAAGGAGAAAAACCGTTAGCCTTTAAATTAACAATCGCACTTGCATCATAAGGAGCGATATAACCTTGTAAAATCTTACTCGCACTAGTAAGCTCCCAACCTTTTACACTGATATTATCTTTTATAGCTACAGGCACACCTTCACCTGAAACACTTAAGTCCTTATCTAAAAATTGTTCGATATAAGCACCTATTTTTTTTTCTTTTTTTGCTTTTTCATTGAGTTCTTTTTTTAAATTTTCAAGTTCTTCTTTGGAGTATTTTAAAGCTTCTTTTAAAGTTGTCATTTATTTTCCTTTGTTTTTTTGATCAAAAATACCGCTAAAGCACTAAAAGCCAAAACCACCGCTATAGTTGTGATGATAATACTATTTGAAATAGGATTTTCTAGCATTGAATCCCTTTTAAAACTTCTTCACATCTTAAACAAGGCGTTTCTTCATCTTTACTTTGAAGTTTCCAACATCTTGGGCATTTACAAAGTGAAGCTTTGGTGATTTTAAATTTCTCATTCTCTACTTCAAATTCAGCCAAAATTTCTTCATTTTCATTACTGATTTGACTTACCATAAACCAATCGGCTAATTCCTCATTTGGGAATTTATTAAAACTGATGTTTAAATTTAATTCCAAAGTAGATTTAATGATTTTATCTTTTTTAAGCATATCAATTTGTTCAAAAAATTTCTCTCTAGCACTCATTAAAAATGTATCATCTATACCAAAATCATAATCAAAATCTTGAGTTAAACTTAGATCAAATACATCTTTTGCATCGCCTTTGATTAAAACATTGGCATGTTCTAAAGCCTCATCTACGCTATAGCTTAAATTTGGAGCAAGTAAATTTAAAAGCTCTTTTGTTATCAAAGCCATAGCCACTTGAGCGGATTTTCTTCTTTGAGCATTTTCATTATCGCAATAAAGCCTATCTTTACTAATATCAAGATAAATCCCACTTAAATCCGCACTTAAGAAATTTAAAAGCAAACTAAAACCTTTAGCAAATTCATAAGCAAAAAATGCCTCTTTGCTTGCTTTAAAAACTTTAGTTGCACGGCTTAATATCCATTTATCAATAAAACTAAATTCTTTAACTTCTAAATCTTTTAAGTCATTTGTATTAGCAAGTAAAAATCTTATAGTATTTCTTATTTTGCGGTATTGTTCACCCACTTGTTTTAAGATATTGTCTGAAATTTTTAAATCACTTGAATAATCACTTAAAAGTATCCAAAGTCTTAAAATTTCAACTCCATAGGTTTTTGCTACATATTCAGGAGCAATCACATTGCCTTTAGATTTAGACATTTTTTGCCCTTTTTCATCCGTAGTAAAACCATGAGTTAAAATACTTTCATAAGGCGCGCTTTCATTGATCGCTGTACCTACAAGCAAAGAGCTTTGAAACCAACCCCGATGCTGATCGCTTCCTTCTAAATACATACTTGCTCTTTTTTCTCCTGCATCATAAAGTCCGCTATTTAAAACTGCATTAAAAGTACTTCCACTATCAAACCAAACATCTAAAATATCATATACTTTTTCTAAATTTTCAGCTTTATATTTTGAATTTTCAGGAATTAAATCTTTGATTTCAAACTCCCACCACGCATCAGCACCGTGTTTTTCAAAAATAGCTACTACAAAGTCAAAAAGTTCATCATCAAAAATCACTTCTTTAGTGTTTTTATCTCTAAAAAAGGCTATAGGCGTTCCCCAGTCCCTTTGTCTTGAAATACACCAATCTGGTCGATTTTCCACCATAGAACCTATTCTTTTTACTCCGCTTTGCGGATAAAAGGTTGTTTTTAAAAGTTGTTCTTTTGCACACTCTCTTAAAGTTTTTCCTTGAAGTTTTGGTTCATCCATTAAAATAAACCATTGTTTAGTAGCTCTATAAATCACAGGCTTATGCGTTCTCCAACAAAATGGATAAGAGTGTATAAATTTAGAAGAATGTAAAAGTTTTTCGCCTAAAAGTTCTAAAATTTTTTCATTGGCCTTAAAAATATGAAGACCTATAAACTCTTCAAGCAAATGAGAAGGCAAAAGCCCTTTAGCTCTTAAAGTTTCATCATAACATCCGCTATCATCAACAGGCATTAAAACCTCAATGTCATATTTCAAACAAGCATAGTAATCATCTTCGCCATGTCCTGGTGCAGTATGTACAAGTCCACTTCCACCATCCATCAATACATGCTCGCCCATAATTAAAACAGATTTTCTTCCATTTAAAGGATTGATAGCTTCAAGTTTTTCAAATTCTTTTGCGTTTAATTCTTTTTGAATTTCTCCACTTGTAAGTCCTTTTTCTACCATACTTTTAAGTAAAGCACTTGCAAAAATCAAACCTTCTTTAGTGATCACATAATTTTCGTTAGGATTTAAGGCTATAGCTTGATTAGCCACCAAAGTCCAAGGCGTAGTTGTCCATATCACTGCACTTGCTTTTGAAACGCCTAATTTTTCACAAGCTTTTATATCCAAATCAAAAGCCACAAAAATAGAATAATCCTCTTTATCTTGATATTCTACTTCAGCTTCTGCTAAAGCTGACTTTGCCGCCCAACTCCAAAAAACAGGTTTAGAACGCTCACAAAGTAAGCCTTTTTTAGCAATCTCGCATAAAGTTCTATAAATCGCTGCTTCAAACTCAAATTTCATAGTCAAATAAGGCTTATCCCAATCTGCAATAATGCCTAAATTTTTAAATTCTTCTCTTTGGATATCTACAAATTCACTCGCATGTTGTCTGCAAAACTCACGAATTTCTTTTTTACTTAAGCTTTTTTTCTTTTCTCCAAGCTTTACTTCTACTTGTTGCTCTATAGGTAAACCATGACAATCCCACCCTGGAGTAAAACGCACACTCTCACCTTTAAAATAATGCGTTTTGATAATAGTTTCTTTTAAAATTTTATTTAAAGCATGTCCTATATGGATATGTCCGTTAGCATAAGGGGGGCCATCGTGTAAGGTAAAACTTTTTTTCGCATTTTTGCGATTTTCTTTCATTTTTTCATAAGCATAACTTTGCTCAAACCATTTTTTAAATCTTTGCGGTTCAAGTTCCGCTAAATTCGCCCGCATAGCAAAAGTAGTGCTGGGCAAAAGTAGAGTTTCTTTGTAGTCCATTTTTTCCACCTAATTTTTAATAATCTTAAATTCTACTCAAATTAGCTTTAATTTCTACTTTGTTTTTGGCTATAATTATAAGAAAAAAAGGAAAATTTATGAAACATTTGCTTTATCTTATAGGAGATGAGCTTACTATAAACGAAAAATTCAAAAATTATATTTATAGAACTTATGAAGAAAAATTTAAAGAAATTAACGAAATTCGCATACAAAATAAAACCGATAAAGATTTACCCTTTTTGCTTGAAAACCTCTTAAATCAGTATGATTTTATCACTTTATTTACAAGCCCTTTGCATTATGCGACTGTTGCTAAAATTTTAGCAACTTTAAATGATGATAATCTTATCTTAAAAGATGATACCTTGGTTCCAGATAAAGCAGAATTTAGTAAAAATAGCTTTGTGTGTAATTTTTCAAATTCAAAAATCAATGTCGTTAAAATAAATCCAAGCGAAAAATTACCCAATCTTCTTGGGCATATAAAATTAAATTTTGCATATTTTTGCATTTTTGGTATGGATGATGAAAGCGCTATATTGCTACTGCAAACCCTAACAAAATCTTATGAGATAAGTATAAAATCAACCAAGCTTTTAGATAATCTTGTGCTTATTAAGGCCACTTGCGCTAATTTTGGAAAACTTGATGGTTTTTTAAATAGCGTAAAAAATCTTTTTGGACAAAAGGTGTTTTTGGGTAAAGATCCTATACATTTTATAAGCTCTAAACTTTTAGAAAAAAAATTAAAAATTTCTTTTGCTGAAAGTTGCACAGGTGGACTTTGTGCAAGCACCTTAACCAAAATTTCAGGTGTAAGTGAAATTTTTGAAGGTTCTATTGTAAGTTATTCCAACCGCATCAAACACGAATGGCTTGGAATTAGCGAAAGCGTCTTAGAAAATAATGGCGAATACAGTGAACGTTGTGTTTATTTTATGCTAAAAGGTATTTTTAAAACAGCTAATCCTGATTTTGCCTTAGCTATTAGCGGAGTAGTTGGCGAAAAAGATGAGGGAAAAATAAAATCAGGCACTATTTATATAGGTGCAATGTTTAGAGATGGAACTTTTATCCAAGAAACGCTTTATTTAGATGGAGATCGTGAATTTATGCAAGAACAAGCTGTTTTGGCAACTTTTTGCCTACTTTTAAAATTAAAACCTGAGATTTTTGAAATTTAAGGGATTTAAAAATGAAAGAAATTAAGCTAAAAGAAGACTTGGAAAAAATTTATCCCTTGATAAAACAATTAAGAAATAACCTATCTCTGAAAGATTTTTTAGACAAAATCCAACTTGCTACACAAACTCAACATTATAAACTTTTTGCCTATAAAAATGAGGGAAGCTACAAAGCAGCTTGTGGAATCATGCCTTTTAATGTACTTTATCATAACCATTGTCTTTATATTTGTGATTTTGTCGTAGATGAAACTTTAAGAGGAAAAGGCATGGGTGTCAAGCTTTCTTAAAAAATCCAAATTTGAGTAAGAAATCAAGGATATGAAGAATTAGAACTAAGTTCAAGTTTTTTAGAACACAAGCTCATGAATTTTATATCCAAAAAATGGGTTTTGAAAAATCCGGTTTTGTTTTTAAGAAAAATATCAAACTATAATATTTTTTGATTAAGCTTTGCATTTTATAATTAATATTATTATTTTTTGATTTTAAGGAATAAAATGAATTTTAAAGAACTAATTTCAAAACGCAGAGCTTGTAAACTTTTTAATGATAAAAAAATCAATGAAAAGGATTTGCATTTTATCTTAGAAAGTGGAGTCTTAGCCCCAAGCTCACATGGATTTGAGCCTTGGAAATTTGTAGTATTAGAACAAAAAGAACACAATCTTAAACTCTCAACTCTATGTTACAATCAACAAAATGTAGCAAGTGCGAGTCATAATATCATTTTTCTAGCAAGAAAAGATCTTCAAAGCAAAGATGAATTTGCACAAAAACAAGTGCGTCGTTTCTCAGGTTCTAGCGAAGAAAATTTTCAAAAAATTTTAGAAATTTACACCCATAAAACCAATGCAATGAATGATAATGAACTCTATCATTACGCACAACTTCAATGCTATCTTTCTATGATGCAAATGTCGCTAGCTGCAATGAGCTTAGGTATTGATTCTTGTATGATAGGTGGCTTTGAAAAAGCTAGGGTTGATGATTTTCTTCATTTAACTTATCCTTTTGAAACTGCTGTAATTTTATCCTTAGGATATAAAGCCCACGAACCAAAATATTCTACTCAACGCTTAAATTTTAATGAAGTCGTCGAATTTTACAAGGAAAAATAATGAAAAAAGAACTTGAAATTTTTAGCTCAAGATATTCTTGTAGAAATTTTAAAAATGAAAAACTCAAAAAAGAGGATTTAAATTCTATTTTAGAAATAGCAAGATTAAGCCCCAGCTCCTTAGGACTGGAACCTTGGAAATTTATAGTAGTGCAAGATGAGAAAAGAAAAGAAGAACTTTCTAAAATTTGCAACCAACAAAAACATGTAAAAGATTGTGCTGCATTAATTATCATCATTTCAAGACTTGATTTTTTGGATTATTTTGAAGAAAAACTTAGAAAAAGAGATATGAGCGAAACAGAAATTCAAAAACGCTTAGATACTTATATGCCTTTTTTAAAATCTCTAAATCAAGAACAAAAAATATCTTATGCAAGAGAACAAGCTCATATAGCTCTAGCTAGCATACTTTACAGTGCTAATGCTTTAAATATAGCAAGCTGCACTATAGGTGGTTTTGATAAAGAAAAGCTTGATTCTTATTTATCACTTGATATTCAAAAAGAAAGATCAAGTTTGGTGGTGGCTTTAGGATATTGCAACGATAAAAAAAATCCTCAAAAAAATCGTTTTAGTTTTGATGAAGTTGTAAAATTTAAATAAAAATAAACTGATTCTTTTTTGTATTTTTACTAAGTCTTTGCTTAAATTTTATACAATTTTGATTATAATTTTACATTTAATTTCACAAGGTTTGTTATGAATTTACCCAATATCTTGGCGATTTTTAGAATGGTTTTAGCGCCTTTATTATTTTTTTTACTAATTCATAAATTTGAAAACATTCATCAAAGTTGGATTAACTATTTTGCTGCTTTAACTTTTTCATTAGCAGCTTTAAGTGATTTTTTTGACGGATACATCGCAAGAACTTGGAAACAAACTACAAAACTGGGCGGAATCTTAGATCCATTAGCTGATAAAATGCTTGTTTTAGCAGCTTTTTTAGGGCTTTTACTCACAGGAAAAGCTAATGAATGGGTAATTTATATTATATTAGTAAGGGAATTTTTTATCACAGGTTTTAGAGTTGTGATGATCAGTGAAAATTTAAATGTCAATGCTTCTTTTGCAGGCAAACTTAAAACCGCTTTTCAAATGACTGCGATAGGATTTTTAATCATGGAGTGGATAGGCGGAGAAATTCTACTTTATATAGCTTTAATTTTAACTCTTTATTCTGGATTCGAATACATCTATACTTATACAAAAGCTCAAAAAAAAGGAGAAAAATGAGATCTTTATTGTTTTTAATTATTATTTTGATTTTAGGAATTAAATTTTATTCTATTGAATTTTTAGCAACTGTTTTAGTCATCTCATTTTTAATTTTCTTTCACGAATTAGGACATTTTTTAGCTGCAAGATCTTTGGGTGTAAAAGTTGAAGTCTTTAGCATAGGATTTGGAAAAAGTCTTATAGAACGCGAATTTAAAGGCACAAACTATCGCTTAAGTGCTTTGCCACTTGGAGGATATGTTAAACTTAAAGGACAAGATGATATGCGTCCTGGTTTTGAAAATCTAGACAAAGATAGCTATAGCATTTTAAGTCCTTTAAAAAAGATTTATATTCTTTTTGCTGGACCATTTTTTAACCTGATTTTAGCTTTTTTTCTTTATATTATCATAGGAAATTTAGGCTTAGAAAAACTTGCTCCGCAAATAGGAAACATAGCGCCAAACTCTGCTGCACAAGACATAGGACTTCAAAAAAATGATACTATCTTAGAAATCAACGGTGTAAAAATTCAAAGCTTTGATGAAATTTCAAAACATTTAAGTTTAAAGCCTTTGAAAATATTAATCAATAGAGAAGGAAAAAATTTAGAATTTATTTTAACTCCAAAAATAGGACAAGGATATAATGACTTTGGGCAAATTATTGAAAAACCTCAACTTGGAATCAGTCCAAATGGTACAAGCACTCTTGTAAAACATCAAGGTTTAGAAAGTTTTAAATATGCCGCACAAGAAAGTTTTCAAGCTTCTACACTCATCATCAAGGGTATAGTAAAACTCATAAGTGGTGAAGTTGAAGCAAAAAATTTAGGTGGTATTATCACCATGACTGAAATTACCTCAAAGGCTGCACAAAATAGCTTTACTTTACTTTTATTTATCACTGCTTTAATTTCTATAAATTTAGGCATTTTAAATCTTTTGCCTATTCCTATGCTTGATGGAGGACATATACTTTTTAATATTTATGAAATGATTTTTAGACGCAAGGTTCCACAGCGTGCTTTTGAATATCTAAGTTATGCAGGCATGGCAATACTTTTAAGCTTGATGCTCTTTGCAACTTATAATGATATATCAAGGATTGCAGGTGAATAAAAAATTTTCCTACCCTATTCCAAATTTTACTGATAGAAGAAAAAGTATCATCTTTTGGCGCTATTTGCGTTTTCAAGCAAGAAAAATTCTATATTTTCCTCAAGTAAGACTTCTGGAAAAAACGCTTAATGAAGAAAAAAATAAACATTTAAAAGACTTTTTCTCTCAAAGACCCTATGCTTGCTACAATGCTACAAGAAGATTTTGCGATAAAAGTTTTAAAGCAAATGAACGCGTTAAAACACTTATTTATGATGTTGATAAGGGACTTACTTGTTTTAAATTTCTTCCCGAAGAACAAATGATTTTTTCTTTTGATAAAGATTTTGAGCTTTTTTTAGGATATAACCATAATGTTTACGAAGAAGGTTTTTGGGCTTTTTCTTTAAAATTTAAAAAATACACTATTTCACAATGTAATTTTTGCTTTACTTTAGAAAATAATCTTCTACTTTCTTGCATACAAGGATATAAATACAAAGATTTCAATATTTTAGAAATTAATAAAATTTTAACTAAAAAATGTCACGGTTTGCGCCCTGTTGCTTTACTTATAGAATGCTCTAAGATGCTTTGTGAAATTTTAAAACTTCAAGCTACTTTAGGTGTACATGAAAAAAATCAAATCCGTTCTCAAAAAGGAAAAGAAAAGGGCTATTTTGTAGATTATCAAAAAATTTGGCTAGAAAATGGTGGAGAATTAATAAAAATCGATAAACACAAATACTACAAGCTCCACCACTCGCAAAAAAACCTAGAAGAAATCCCTTCGCAAAAACGCTCCATGTATAAAAAACGTTTTGCTATGCTTGAAAATATTAAACAAAATTTATTCCAAATTTTATCTAAATAATACTTTTTAAATATTCTACACTTTTCTCGCAACCTTTTTTTTGAAGTTTTAAAAGCCTCTCTAAGCATTCTTGAGATACTTCTTGGGGATAATAATACTGCATAGCTTTTAAATCTTCAAATAAAGCTTTTTCTATCTTAAAAGCCCCTTTACCTAATTCTTTAACCCCGCCTGTTCCTTTTTCTCTTTTAAAAGTCGCACAATAAGGATAACATTGCTCTACATTAATACGGTCAAGTCCTTCTTTTTTAAGAATTTCTACACAAGTTTTAATGTCTAAATTTCCTTCTCCTAAAGGAACGCCACAAACATATTCTACACCCTCTTCAATGAAAACTATATGATCTTTACAATGCGTGCTAAAAGTATATTTAGCCATGTCCTTGCAAGCTTTTATAGGATCTTCATAGGCCATCATGGAATTTCCAAAATCATATAAAAATCCTATTTTAGGATGATTGATCAATTTCAACAAATCAAGCAAATCCTCTGAAGTTTGATACTCATAATTTTCTATAGCAAGTTTTAAATCATATTTTTCCAAAATCGGTATCAAAGCTTTTATTTCATCCTTTGTAGCTAAAAAATCTTCTTTATCGAATCTAGCAGTAATTTTAGAATCATCATAAGCCCCATCGCTAGCATGTTTAACCTTTTTATTTTTATCGGTTAAGGGCACATAAGAGCGTATAATTTTAGCGCCTAAAATAGAAGCTACTTTAGCAATTTTTTCAAATTTATCTTTATTAAAACCCTTAGAGTCGATCTCACAATACATATTGAATTCATCCAATTTAGCTTTAATTTTTTTAAGATGATTTTCGTCATCGCTTCCTAAGCATCCCCATTCTTCATCCAAACCAAAATCTTTAATGATATTTATAATCACACCCTCACAGCCCAAATTTTTAGCAAAATCGATATAAGAAAATATATCCATCCTGCCATTTTGAAACCATAAATGCATGCTTTCAGTTTCTAAACCTATTTTCATGATACCACTCCTTTTGATGCTTTTTTTCTAGCTATCATCTTAAGTAAAATCGTAGTTACAATCACACCACAAATAGCAAAAATCCCCATTAACGCAAAAACAATTTGATAGCCTAATAAACCTTTAAAATGATCGATCATAAAACCATAAAGCGCAAAACAAAAAAGTTGTGGAGAATAACCAAAAATACAAGCTATACTCATAGCAGCTCCGCTAATTTCTCTAGGTACTTCTATCTCATCCACAGGTGCAAAAAATGTCGCACGCATAGTAAAAACAAGAGCGGCAAAACCTAAGGTTAAACTCATACCAAAATAAATATTTAATTTCTCATGAGGCATAAAAACAAAAATTAATATGGCCAAGGCTCCTAAAATCAAAGCAAAACGCAAATATCTTGTTGAAGATTTAAAGGTTTTATCTGCTAAATATCCCCCAATTGGCCCACCTACTAATTTTAAAGTGTATTGATTGATAATACCATAAGCACCGACCAAAGCCACAGGCATACCATAAATATCTTTTAAAAATGGAATAAAATAAGTCAAACCACAATACACAGAATAAATAGTAAAAATGGTCAAAGATACCACCCAAATTTCAGGAGTTTTAATCGCTTTGATAACTCCATTCCAAGCGACTTTGTTTTTACTGATTTCATTTCCTTGCTCATCTTGGGTATTAATTTTGTCATCTTCAAGTAGAAAATATGCCAAAATACCTGCTATAATCACACAAGCGCTATAAAATAATATAGCAGCCTTAAGTCCACCTGCGCCAGACTCTAAAAGTAAAAAAATTCCCAAAGCACTAAAAGCAACTATAGTATCTATAACACCACGTCCTGCTTCTAAAAATCCAAAAAGTCTTCCTTGTTGAGTAGAATCTCCAAGCAAGCGAATGGCTTTAAGCAAAACAGGCCAATACACAACTTCTCCAAATAAAGAAAGCAAACCCCAAGCTATTAAAATTCCATAAAAAGAAGGAAAAGTAGAAATATAAATTCCAACCAAACCCACACAAACCAATGAAAAAGGAATGAGTATTTTTTTAGAAAATCTATCTGCTATATAAATAGATGCAAAATTTCCCACCGTTTGCACTATGCCATAAACTGAGAGCGCGAGTCCAATTTGTGTATTGCTAAGATTCATAAATTCTTGCATAGGCACATAAAAGGCATCTTTTAAAGAGGAAAGTTTAAAAACAGTTCCTCCGCCAATAACTAAAACGATAAAAGTAAACCAACGAATAGGTTTCGTACTATTCATATCCACCCTCCTTTTTTAACAATTCGCAACTTAAATTAATTACATCACGGATTAAGATAAAAGGTTAAAATTTCACCTTTAAATTATAAACAGTAATTACAAAAAGTTACAACACTTATTGAAGTATAAATTAAGTATATTTTGATATAATTTAGTCTTGCTTTATGCAAAATCCTTGCTCATGAAAATGGGCTTTAATATCCATAAGGAGAAAAGATGAAACATTATGAGGTTTTATTTATCTTAAAACCAACACTTACCGAAGAGGAAGTGAATGCGAAGTTGGAATTCGTTAAAGAAGTCCTAACCAAAAATGGTGCAGAAATTGAAACTGTTGTTCCAATGGGCACTAGAAAATTAGCGTATAAAATCAAAAAATACGAAAGAGGAACTTATTTTGTGATTTATTTCAAAGCTCCTACAAACTTGATCGCTGAGCTTGAAAGGGTGTTAAGAATCACTGAAGAAGTAATAAGATTTTTAATCGTAAAATATGAAAACAAAAAAGAAATTGCAGCTTGGGAAAAACTAAGCCACGGGATTAAGCAATCTAAAAAAGAAATCAAACCTTTAGATGCTCCTGAAATTCAATAAGGAAAAAGATGTTTAACAAAGTTGTTTTGGTTGGAAATCTTACACGTGATATAGAAATGCGTTATGCACAAAGCGGTAGTGCTATTGGGGCTTCTGCTATCGCAGTAACAAGAAGATTTACCACAAATGGAGAAAAAAGAGAGGAAACTTGCTTTATTGATATAAGCTTTTATGGTCGCACCGCAGAAGTTGCAAACCAATACCTTACAAAAGGTTCAAAAGTACTCATAGAAGGACGTTTGAGATTTGAACAATGGAGTGATCAAAATGGGCAAAATCGCTCTAAACATAGCATTCAAGTTGAAAATATGGAAATGCTTGGCGGCAATTCCAATGCTCCACAACAAGGTGGAATTGGCAATAATAGCTTTTCAAACAACAATTATAGTGGAAACTATGAAAATCAAAGCTATGATCCTTATATGAGTGAAAATCAAAATTTTAATAAAGCAAAAGCAAACCCTGCTCCACAAAGAAACCAAAACCCACAACACGAAGAAAAATTAAAAGAAATTGATATCGATGCTTATGATAGCGATGATACTAATTTACCATTTTAAAGGATAAACTATGGCAGAAAAAAGAAAATACTCTCGCAAATATTGCAAATACACTGAAGCAAAAGTTGAATTTATTGATTATAAAGATACAGCAATGTTAAAACATGCTTTATCTGAAAGATTTAAAATCATGCCACGCCGTTTAACAGGTACAAGCAAAAAATACCAAGAAATGGTAGAAGTTGCAATCAAACGTGCAAGACATGTAGCTCTTATCCCTTATATAGTGGATAGAAAAGAAGTAATCAATAATCCTTTTGAAGGACTATAATCTTTTAAAAGCAAACTTGTAAAAAGTTTGCTTTTATATACATTTATTCTCAAAATAAAATTAAACCAAAGTATATTCTAAAACATCACTAAAAGTATCAATAGCAATGATTTCCATATTATCTCTAACCTCACTAGGAATATCTTTTAAATCCCTTTCGTAATTTTTTCTTGGGATTAAAGCTATTTTTATATCTGCTTTATAAGCCGCAATTAATTTTTCTTTTAATCCACCTATTGGTAAAACTTTTCCTTTTAAATCTATTTCACCTGTCATTGCAACATCTGCTTTAACCTTTCTATCACTAAAAATAGAAGCAATAGCTGTGCTTATCGTAATGCCTGCACTTGGGCCATCTTTTGGAGTAGCTCCATCTGGCACATGTATATGAATATTATAACTATCATAAACATTAACTTTAGGATCGATAATTATTTTTTTAGGTATTTTTATTTTTCCTTCATCGATTAAAACTTTTATCATGCTAAAAGCAATTCTAGCTGATTCTTTCATTACATCACCCAAACTTCCCGTGAGCGTTAATTCTCCTTTACCTTTAATTTTTACAGCCTCTACTTTTAAAACATCTCCACCTACACTTGTCCAAGCCAAACCATTAACCTGACCTACTTGATTTTCTCCATTATTTTTTTCTATTTCAAAAACTTTTTTATCTAAAAATTCATTCAAATTTTTTGTATTAATAATGACTTTTTTAATATTTTCTAAAAGTAGTTTTTTAGCACTCTTACGACACAACTCTGCCACTTTGCGACGCAAATTTCTAACTCCTGATTCACGAGTATAATCACTAATGATTAACTCTATAGTTTCATCATCAATAGATAATTCATTGGATTTTAAGCCATGTTTTTTAAGCTCATCTGGAATTAAATATTTTTTCATTATATGAAATTTTTCACTTGGAGTATAAGAGCTAAGTTCTATAAATTCCATTCTATCTCTTAAAGGTGCAGGAATATTGCTAATATCATTTGCCGTTGCTATAAAAATGACTTTACTTAAATCAATATTAAAATTTAAATAATAATCCCTAAATTTAGAATTTTGCTCTGGATCTAAAATTTCTAAAAGCACCGCACTTGGATCTCCTCTAAAACTGCGATTTAATTTATCAATTTCATCCAATACAATTACAGGATTAATTTGTTTTGCCTCTATAAGTCCTTGGGTAATACGTCCAGGCATAGCGCCTATATAAGTTCTACGATGACCACGCAGCTCATTAACATCTTCAAGTCCACCTAAGGCTATACGAATAAGCTCTCTTTTTAAAGCTTTTGAAACAGAATTTGCCAGTGAAGTTTTACCCACGCCAGGAGGCCCATAAAGACAAAGTATAACTTTAGCACCATCTTTTTCTGCTATTTTTCTTTTTTCTAAAAGTTCCCTAACTGCAAAATATTCTTCTATGCGTTCTTTTGGTTTATTTAATGCATAATGATCATGGTTGAGCTGTTTTGAAACTTCTTTAATATCAAGTTTTTTCTTAGAAATTTTTTCAAAAGGAATATCTAATGCTGTTTCTATGTAAGTTTGAATCATCGATGCTTCGGAATTATCTTGATGAATGCGTTCGAATTTTTCAATTTGTTTTTTGATTTCTTTATAAGCGTCTTCGTGCATAAATTTCTTCTTTAACTCCAGACGCTTTTGATATTCTCTAACCTCATCTTCTTTTTGTGTATCAGAACCAAGCTCTTTTTGAATTTGTCTTAATTGTTCTTTTAAAAAATATTCTTTATTTACCTTGTCAATACGAGAATGTACTTTGTTTTTAATTTCTTTTTGAATTTTATTGGCTTCTATTTCTTGAGCAATTAAATCTATTAATTTTACTAATTTTTGCTCAAGATCTGTTAAAACAAAAAACTCATAAGCAACTTGTTTTTTAATGCGCACAGTATTTAAAATCAAATCACAAATCCTAGATGCATCAAAGCCTTCTTCAATTGTTCTTAAAAGATCCGGAGAAAAATAATGACTAATATTTGCCAAATTTTTTACCTTCTCTTTTAAAACTTCAAGAAGTGCTTCTTTTTTAGTTCCTTCTAAAAAGTCTTCTTTTATAAGTTCTATCTTGGCTTCCAAAGGTTTATTAGAAACTTGCTCTATAATTTTACCCTTAGCATATCCTTGAAAAAGTATTTTCACTCTTCCATCAGGTAAAGGAACTTTTCGCATGATAGTCCCAATCACTCCACAATTATAAATTTCATCAAAATTTCTTCCATTTTCCAACCTTGAAGGTGCAACAAAAAGCATACTATCATTTTTAATCGCAAGATCTAAAGCTTTCATATTGGATGAATCGTTAATAAAAATAGGAGTTATCATAAAAGGATATAAAAATAATTCATCTTCAACCAATACTGGTAAATTTGCTGGATAATTTTGTATCTCTTCAATCTGCATTTATTTTCCTTGTTTATTAAAATCTTTCAAATATACTTCTATACCAAGGAAGCTCAGGTTTGATAATACTTTGCTGATAAAATTCACTTTCTTGAAGTCTTTGTTTATAAATTTGTGCACTTTCATCATGCCCTATGCGCTGGTATAGATTTTCTATAGTACTATTAAGATAAAAAACCGCTAAATTAAATTTTGTAAGCATTGTCTGAACCAAAGGTTCATATTCTGTATAAGGATAATCTTTCAAAAAAGTATCTATTTCTTTTTGACTTTCAAGCATTAAAGCCTGATTACGATTTGGCACTGCAAATGCATCAAATTTTGCTTTAATTTTAAGATAGCGAATATAATCAGCATTGCGTGAATTTCCAAATTTTTTATTATATTCATCTAAATAAAATTCAGCTAACTTATATTCCTCTTCATCCATATGAGCTTGTGCTAAAATAATTAAAGTAGTTTCCAATAAAGGATCGGCAACGTGCTCACTTGCCATACCATTATAATGATCATCGGCTTTTTCCAAATCCTTGTCCTGCAAATCTTTAATAATTTGCTTATACCACTCACTAGCACTAAGATTGTATAAACCTTCATCATTTTTCGTACTACACGCATTAAAAAAAACACTTAAAAAAACCAATAAAAAAATACCTTTTTTCATACTTCAACCTTGATTTATATTCTCAAAAATCTATATTTTAACGATTTTATAATTATGTTCTTCTAAAATTATAATAAAATTAATTAAATAATTTAAAATTTTGGAATGATTATTGCTTATTTTATGTTAAAATATTAAACATTATAACTTGAGGAGAAAACATGACCCTAGCTGTTAAATGCCCTATCTTAGGTTTTGAAGAAACCAAAAATATGGAATTTTCAACTATCGATGAAGTATTTGTAAGACTTAAAAGTCTTGATGGTAAAGACTTTTCTTTTGTTTTAATTAATCCTTATTTAATTAGACCTGATTATGAATTTGATATACCAACTTATTATCAAGAGCTTCTTTCTTTAACACCTGAATCTAATATGAAAATTTTTAATATAGTAGCCATAGCAAAAAGCATTGAAGAATCGACAGTGAATTTTCTAGCTCCAGTAGTCATTAATCTTGATAATAATACTATGGTACAAGTGATACTAGATACAGTTAATTATCCGGACTTTTTTCAAGCTGATCAAATTGCTAATTATATTAAAAAATAATGCTCTATATACTTGCAAATGGAGCTATGGCAACAGCCTTAGCCTATGGATTAAAAGATGATTATGAAATTTGTATAGTAGGAAGAAGTATAGAAAAACTTCAAGCCCTCACCAAAGAAGGCTTTAAAACCTTACTTTACAAAGATTTTAACATAGAAGGTAAAGATGTTATTTTAGCATTTAAACCCTATGCTTTAGAAAATATTGCTCAAATACTAAAAGGACAAGCACGTATCTTAATCTCTGTTTTAGCCAATGTTGATTTTGAAAAACTACAAACCATCAAAGCTCAAAATTATGTTAGAATAATGCCTAATACAGCAGCTAAATACAAGGCTTCAACCACACCATATATACTTAAAAACTCTCATTTTGAAAATGAAATTTTAGACATTTTAAAAACTTTTGGCTCGGCTTATAAATTAGATAATGAAATACAAATGAATGCAGCTATGGCGATTAGCGGCTGCGCTCCTGCTTTTTTAGCACTTATAGCAGAAAGTATTGCTAATGCTGGAGTTTATGAAGGTTTGTCAAAAGAACTTAGTCTCAATCTTACGCGCTCTTTATTTAAAAGCTCTAGTACTTTACTAGAACATGAACATCCAGCTATTATTAAAGAAAATATTTGCTCCCCTGGCGGAGTTACAATAAAAGGCATAAAAATACTCGAACAAAAAGGAATTCGCGGAAGTTTTTTTGAAGCCATAAATGCTAGCAGCGCTAAATGAAAAAGGCTTTCATACTTATAGAAAGTATTAGTGCTATAACGATCATATCTTTAATTTTCATTGGTATTTTTTATTACTATACTCAACTTTACAAAAACTATGAAAATTTAAATATTTTTGAAAGACTCTATAAACTTCAAGAAGAATTATATGAAAAGCCCATTTTTAAAACCATCATACTTCAAACTTCAGCCTTAAAACCTATAGTTTTACAAGAACAGTTTGTTAATGATGGTATATTTCAATTTCAAAAATTATACTTTCAAGATCAAAATTATAGCGTTTATTTTAAAGAATGAGCAAAGCTTTTACACTTTTTGAACTTATAATATCACTAATACTTTTTACTTTTATAACTAGCTTACTTTCAAAACCTTTAATGGATTTTTATCATTTAAATTTCACTGCTTTACATACAAACAATCTTATCACTCAAACACATTTAAACTTGCTTAAAATAGAAAAATTAATACAAAATTGTATTAATATTACATTTTCACAAAATACATTAAAATGTCTTTTAAAAGATGAGTTAATTAGCCTAAAAGATAATAAACTTTATCTTATTAATTCTGCTCTTATTTTAGAAAATAATCATACACTTTATTCACCTCATTCTGATTTTAAAACACAACTCCAAAACAGAAAAGATTTATATAACGACAATGAGCATATTAGCTATGCTTATAAAATTAATAAGGTTGAAAAAATATTCATCTTAGAAAATGGTATATCTGCAAATTTTACAGGTAGTTTTATTCCTTTGCAAGCTCAATTAGTTATCAAATTGCAAAATGGAGAACTTATATATGAAATAAAACCAAAATTTAATGAACAATTAAACCAACAAGGATTAATTTCTAAAAACATAAGCTCATTTAACCTGCAAAACAATAAATTAAAAATTTGCCTAAAAAGACAAACAAAATATTGCCTTGAAAAAAGAATTTTACTATGAAAAAAGCTTATGTTTTAATTTGGACAATTTTTTTAATACTACTAATAAGTCTATGGATGAGCTTGACCTTAAACATATCCAGCTATACTCCAAAAATAATCCAAGATAGTTATTACTACCTTCAAGCTCAAATTTTAAGTCATAATGCAACACAATTTTCTAAATATTTTTTATATCAAGCAAAGCAAGAAAATAAAGAATGTTTAGATAATATATATTTTAATTACACAAAAGCTTTGATTAAAATAAAATATTTTTATCCTATTGCACAATGTGTTAATTTTAAATTTTCCAACTTTAATCCCGATGCAAATTTAAGCAAAGATGGTGTTATTGTAGCCCACATTAGCATTGCTTTAAATCGTGATAAAAATGTCAATGATGAAATTTTACTCACAAAAAGCATTATTATTTATCCCAAAGAAAATTTTTGGAATTTAAAAAATTAAACCAAAGTCTTAGCAAGCTTAACACACTCTAAAAGACTTTGATTTTCACATATATAAAGATTTTTAAAATTTAAAAGCTTCTTTGCTGTGCTTTGCCCTATGGCTACAATTTTATCTTCTTCTTTTAAGCTATAAAATTTTAAAAAATTTTCTACACTTAAAGGAGAGGTAAATATAAAAATAGCAGGATGAGTAAGTTTTTTATCACCTTTTTTAAAAACATTTTCATAAACAATCATTTCATCTAAATCCACACCCGCTTTTTTAAGATCCAAATTTAAAGTTGAAACAATATTTTTAGCCCTTAAATACAAACATTTTTGTATTTTTAACTCCTCTTTAAATTCAAGAAAAAGATCTTTTCCATAAGCCTTTGATGGAATTTTAATCTTTTTAAAACCTAAATTTTTAGCATATTGAGCTGTACTTTGTCCCACAGCGTATAAATTGAGTTTGAAATTTAAAGTGATTTTTGCATGTTGTAAAGCTTTTAAAGCATTTTTTGAAGTACAGATTAAAGCATCATACAAACCCAAATCTATATTAAAATCATAAAAAACAATCTCATTTAAAATAAGATTTTCCACCCCTTTAAAAGGAGTTTCATTTAAGAGGTAAATTTTCATAGATTTTACACTTTAGCTCTTTAGCCGCCAAAAAAGCATCTTTAGCATCCATGATCGCCCTAACCACAGCCACGCCGCTTAAATTTATACCCTTTAACTCATCAAGTGCTTCTTTATCAATCCCTCCTATGGCTACAACCCCTATAGGACTTTTATCACAAATTTGGCTTAAAAGCTCAAGGCTTAAAAGCGAACTTTCTTTAGTAGGTGTTGTCTTGATGGCTCCACAACCTAGATAATTTGCTTCCTGTATAAACTCAAGTTGTTCTAGCTTTTTAAGACTCAAGCCTATAAGTTTTTCATCTCCTAAAAGCTTTCTAGCTAGTTTTACTTCTAAGTCTTCCTGCCCTAAATGCACCCCATCAGCATCTAAAGCTAAAGCTATGTCCACTCTATCGTTAATCAAAAAAGGTATTTTATAGGCCTTGCAAAGTTTTTGTACCTTTAAACCTAGTTTATAAAATTCTCTTGCATTAAGCTCTTTTTCACGAAGTTGTATGATACTCACTCCGCCTTTTATAGCATTTTCTAAAGTATTTAAAAAACACTCCTCGCTTTTATTTCCCTTAGTAGCAACTAGATAAAGACTAAGATCTAATTTATTTTTCATCTAAAAACTTGAAAAAATGATTTGTAGGACCACAACCTTTTCCAAGATTGAGTGAATAATAAATCGCATTTCTTACATATTCTTTAGCTTCACTAACGGCGTGAAATAAATCCTTGCCTTTAGCTAAATTACTAGCAATAGCCGAAGAAAGCGTACAACCTGTACCATGAGTATTTTTAGTTTCTATGCGTTCGCCTTTTAAAATATAAATTTCTTTTCCATCATAAAGCACATCATTGGCATTTTCTTCACTATGTCCGCCTTTAAGTAAAACCGCCTTAGCCCCCAAACTACATAAATGCTTAGCTGCTTTTATCATCTGCTCTTCATTAGTGATCTTAAAACCACATAAAAACTCTGCTTCAGGAATATTAGGCGTAAGAATGTCTGCAAATTTTACTATGGTTTGTTTGAAAAAATCACAATTTTCTTGCGGCATTAAAGCATAACCATTTTTAGCAAACATTACAGGATCGATCACTATGTTTTGAGGTTTAAACTCGCTTAAATTTTTAGCTACACAGCTCATTAATTCACAAGAACCTATCATTCCAATTTTAGTTGCCTTTGGCGCTATATCTTCAAACACGGCAAGCATTTGTTCGTCCACGCTTTGAGTAGGTATATCGTGTACAGAAATCACCCTTGCGGTATTTTCAGCTACCACACTTAAAACCACACTCATACCAAAAAGATTGTGTGCACTAAAGGTTTTAAGATCGGCTTGTATCCCTGCTCCACCACTACAATCACTCCCTGCTATAGTTAAAACAGGTATAAGTTCACTTCCTTTTGCTTTCATAAATCTTCCTTTAAAATTTTGATCCATTCTTCACCCTTAAGGCTTAATTTTTGTCCTTTAAAACTCTGTTTTGCAAAAGCTACGATCAAGGCATGAAAAATTTGATAAAGTTCGTAAAGTTCGCATTTTCTCCCTAAAATTTTACACAAATTTTCTTGCTCACTCTCTATACCACTTTGAAAAAATTCTCTTAATTCTTCATAATTTTCAAACTCATAGCCTAAGTGAAAAGCCAAACGCAAACTATAATTATCTACAACCAAAATCTCTCTTTTGCAAAGATAATTTAAAATACCATCAACACTTTCAAAACCCAAACCTTTGATATTTAAAAGCCATTCTCTGCTTACATTTGTTTTAAAATTTTCTAAATTTTCATAAGTGTTGATGATACTTTCTACTAAGCCTTTTAAACGCTTGGCTTTGGTATTATAAAATCCGCTAGGCTTAATTAAAGTTGCAAGTTCTAAATTGGATAAAGTATTGATTTGTTCTAAGCTTGCAATATTTTCTTTTTTTAAATTTTCTAAAGCTTTTAAGACATTTTTCCAATTTGTATTTTGAGTTAAAATCACAGAAATTAAAAGCTCAAATTCACTCAATCCTTGATTTTCAAGCCAATCAAAATCATGATAATTTAAATCCAAATTTAAAAGCTTGGTAAAAATTTGCGCTCCAGTCATTTAAAATTCTCCTTAAAAGCCAAATAAAATTGCTTTGCAGTACGACCACTTCTACTTGCTCTTAGAGTAGCAAATTCTTTAGCTTTAGTGTGTAAAAGCTCTTTATCACAAGAATAATCTTTAAAATAAAAATCTATCATCTTTAAATACTCTTCTAAATTTCCCTGATAAAAACTTAACCACAAACCAAATCTATCGCTCAAGCTTAATCTTTCTTCAGCAGCCTCGCTTAAATGAAGTTCTGTATGTGCAATTTGCGTATCAAGATTATCAATAATGCTTTCACTTAATAAATGCCTACGATTTGAACTTGCATAAATAATTATATTATTTGGGGCTTTTTCTATGCTTCCCTCAAGTAAAGGTTTTAAAAATTTATAACTATCATCTCCCTTCTCAAAAGAAAAATCATCACAAAAAAGTATGAATTTAAAATTTTCTAATCTGATTTCATCGATGATATCTGCTAAGGCAAATAAATCTTCTTTATTTAATTCGACAAGTCTTAAGCCCTGTTCTTTAAATTCATTAAATGTAGCTTTAATTAAGCTTGATTTTCCAGTGCCCTTAGATCCCCATAAAAGTGCGTGATTTGCTCCCTTATTTTGAATGAAATTTAAAGTATTTTCATAAAGTGCTTTTTTTTGACTTTCCATACCTACTAAATCTTTTAAAGTGATAGGATCGATTTCAAAAATAGGCTTTAAATAGTCTTTTCTTGCTCTATAAATTGCTGCATAAGTTTTATTCCAATCCATTTTAAGCCTTTCTTAAATGCGTTAAAATTGCCTCTAAAATATCATCATCGTCTTTGCTTTTTGCTTTGATGAGTTCTTTTTCATCATTTAAAGCAGTAAATTGAATATTTTGCTCATAATTGCTAATACTTTTAAATTTATTTAAAGCTAAAATTTTAATAATAATCAAAGATAAAAATTGCTTAGTATAAATGTCAAGTTTTCCAAAGCGATCTTCAATTTCACCTTCAATCTCATAAACCTCATGAACTTGCTCGCACTTGCTAAGTCTTCTATAAAGTTCTAATCTTAGGCGATCTTCACTGATAAGCTCGCTATTTAAAAAGGCATTAACATTGAGTTTTAAATCAAGTTTATTTTCTTTTTGATCCACTTCATTTTTACTTAAAGCATTAAGTTCATCTTCTAACATTTTAAGATATAAACTATATCCAATTTGCTCGATATGTCCACTTTGATCCACACCTAATAAATTTCCACCGCCACGAATTTCAAGATCATGATAAGCCAAAACAGAACCTGCGCCCAAAAAAGAATTGCTTTCTAAGGAAACAAGACGCTTTAAAGCATCTTTTGTGATAGTATTTTTATCTTCGATTAAAAAATAACAATAACCTTGCTTATCACTTCTTCCCGCACGCCCACGCAATTGATGTAGATCAGCTATACCAAAACGATCGCTTTTTTCTACTATAATAGTATTTGCATTAGGTAAATCAATCCCACTTTCTACGATAGAGGTACTTAAAAGCAAATCATATTCTTTGTTTTCAAATTTTAACATTTCTTCTTCTTGCACCTTGGCATCGATTTTAGAATGTAAAATCAAAATACGCAAAGTAGAAAAAAGTTCTAATAAATGTTTTTTACACTGCTCTATACTTGCAATATGATTATGAATATAAAAAATTTGCCCACCACGTCTTAACTCTCTTGCTATAGCTTCTTTTAAAAGCGCGTCATCATTTTCTTTGACAAAAGTTCTTACATCCATTCTATCTTCTGGTGGAGTTTGTAAAACACTATAAGATTTTATAGAACTTAAAGCTTGATTTAAGCTTCTTGGTATTGGGGTTGCTGACATGGATAAAATATGTGAATTTTGAGTGATTTCTTTAAGCTTTTCTTTTTGCTTCACTCCAAATTTATGCTCTTCATCAATAATAACAAGAGCTAAATTTTCACATTCTACACTTAAAAGAGCATGAGTTCCTACAACTACACAAGCTTTATTTTCTTTTAAATTTTGTAAAACTTGTTTTTTTTCTGCACTACTTGTAAAGCGATCCAGTTTAAAAACCTTTATATCAAAAGGATCAAAACGCTTTTTTAAGGTTTTATAATGCTGATGAGAAAGCAAAGTTGTAGGCGCAAATAAAAATGCACAAAATCCACTTTTAACTACTGGATAAATAGCATTCATAGCGACTTCTGTTTTTCCAAAACCCACATCACCGCTTAAAAGCCTATCCATAACTTTTCCACTTTGAAAATCTTGCAAAATTTCATGACAAGCTTTCTCTTGATCGCTTGTATAAATAAAACCCGCACTAGCTATAAAATCAGCTTGTCTATTTAAATCCACTGTGATTTTTTTTGCTTGCACCAAAGATCTTTTAGCTGCCATAATAACAATTTCAGAAGCTATGGCTAAAAGTTTAGTTTTTAATTTTTCTTTAAGTTTAATAAAGCTTGTTTTACCTAGTTTGTCTAAACTTGGAATAGATCCACTCACGCCCAAATATTTATCAATTAAATAAAGATTTTCCACTGGCAATAAAAGCTTATCAGAATTTTGATACTCTATAGCAACAAACTCTTTTTTTGCTCCGCTTATCACTATCATCTCAAGACCTAAAAATTTACCTACCCCATAATCTTCGTGTACTATATAATCCCCATTTTTAAGCTCATCTATAATCAAACTAGCTTTTTTTCTTGTTTTTTGTTTTTCTTTTTGATTTAAAGAAATGATTAGCTCTTCAGGACTAATAAGATTAAGCCTTAAATCACTTTTTACAAAATGGATATTTTGAGTATCTTCAAGCTCCAAAGCTTTAAACAAAGCTTCATTTTTAGCTAAAAGTGTGATTTTTTTATTTTTATGAAATTCAAAAAAATCTTTATTGTAAGAACTTTGCAATTCTTTAAATTTTTTAGCTTGAGGTAAAATTTTTGCATTCACAAAACTTATATCTTTTTCATATTCATTAATATCAAACTTTTCACAAGCTAAAAAATCAAGTTCTAAATAATCAAAAAAATCATCAATACACCAAAACCCTAAAGAATTGATATCATGTATTAAAGTATCGCTTTGAAAATCTTCTAATTTGTCCTTAAAAATTTCATAATTTTCTTTGTCAAAATATTTTAAAAAAGGACAAATTTCAAAATGTTCTAGTTCATTAGGAATAGACTTTTGACTTTGCAAATCAAAATATCTTATGCTTTCAATCTCTTCGCCAAAAAGTAAAATTCTAATAGGATTTTCTTCATTGATACAAAAAATATCAATAATATCCGCACGAATTGAAATTTCACCTTTATCCTGAACTATATCTACAAATTCGTATCCCAATCTTGAAATTTCATCTTCAAAACATTTCAAATCAAAATTTTGTTTTTTATCGATATAATAATTTTGCAAATGTTTTTTTGAAGGAAGTTTTTTTAAAACAGTATTTAAAGGAGAAATAAGGATTTTTTTTTCTTCTTCTTTATGATAAGCATTTAAAATCTTGCAAAGATCAAAAAGTTCTTTGGAAAAAGCCCTTAAATCATCTCCAAACTGCGCTCTAAAATCAGGTAAAACAAAGGTTTTTAAACCCTTAAATCGTGAAACTTGAGCGAGCAAATCTGCTTGTTTTTCATCTTTACAAAGCAAAAGTTCACAAATTTTTGGATTTTGTAGGTATTCATAAAATGAAGCTTGCATTATTCTTCGTTGTTATTTTCAATAAGTTTGATAGTATCTTCTTTAATTTTACTAGTTCCATTAAAGCGACCGCCATTTTCTATAGAAATTTTTTGCGTTGAAATATCGCCATTAACAACTCCGCCCGCTAAAATTTCTAAACTATTGGCCTCAAGTTGCCCTTCAAAATACCCATTTACTACAATTTTATCTGCTTGTAATTCACCTTTTAAATTTCCATTTTTTCCGATAACTACAATGCTTTCAGAATGAATAATACCACTTAACTCTCCATCGACATGAAGCATAGAAGCAAAATAAAATTTACCCTCAATTCTCGCACCTGAAGAAATTACTGTTGTTTCTGAGCTAGGACTAGATGTTGGGCTGATACCGCCTTTATTAAAGATTGCCATGGAACTCTCCTTTCTTGATTAAAAAAATCATTCATATTTTTTCTTTGCAAATTTAAAAAGTACAAAGGTTCTAAAGTTTTATTAATAAACCTTACCTCATAGTGCAAATGCGGTCCCGTAGAAAGACCTGTATTGCCACTATAACCTATCAACTGCCCTTTATTAACAAATTGACCTGCTTTGACTACTTCTTTGCGCATCATATGAGCAAATACTGTTTTAAAACCAAAATTATGCAATAAAATTACATTATAGCCATAGCCATTATCACTATAACCTGAAAATTCCACCACTCCACTTGCTGGTGCATAAATAGGAGTACCAATTTCTGCTCTTAAATCAATGCCAGGATGAAATTCCCTTCTTTTTAAAAGCGGATGCTCTCTCCAGCCAAAATTTCCCGTAATACCCTTATTTTCAATAGGCCATCCATTAGGAATTTGTCCCAAAATTCCAAGTTGCTGCTCATTGGTAAGCTGAAGATTATCAAGTCTTGCACTAATTGTAAGATTATTTTCTGCTTCTAAGCCCAAAGCCTCTTCAAAAGAAGCTATTTTATCTTCTATAGCTGCATACTGCTGAGTTTTTTCTTCTATGCTTTTTTGCATTTGTGAATTAGATAATTCCAATTCTTTACTTTTTTTCAAAAGCTCCTCACGCTTTTCACTGATATCACTAAGTTTGCTATCGAGATATTTGATATAAAAACCACTAAAAAATAAAAATAAAACAATAAAAGCAATAGTATAAAAAACTATTTTTTTGATTATTTGATTTAAATAAAAATGTCTTGAACCGTTAATATCTGTAATGGTAATAGTGAATTTATTTTTTACCACACCACTCCTTTAAAAAATTTTCTACCAGCATAAAAGAGCCAAAAACTAGATTTTTTTTATTTTCTTCTAATTTTACAAATTCTTTACATTGTATGCCTAGCTTTGATGCAATACTATAAATTTCATCATCAGCCAGCTTTCGTTCTGAACTTTTATATTTATATATTTGTATTGTATCAATAATAGGCTTTAATGCATTTAAAATTTGAAAAATATCCTTATCCAAATAAGCATTATAAATAAGATTTATTTTTTCTCCTTGAAATTTATCAAGCATAGCCTTAGCAGCCATGGGATTATGACCCACATCAACAAAAAAATTTGGAGAAATTTCTTGGCATCTTCCTTGCAAATTTAACTCTTGTAACTTTTTTAAAGCTTCTAAGGTTTTTTCTTGCGAAGTTAAAATTTCACAAGCCTTTAATGCAAGCTTTAAATTATGCTTTAAAAAACAAGGTAAAACAAACTTTTTACAATAAATCTCAAATTTTTCTTTCAAAAAAGGATTTAAGGAAGAAACTTGCAAATTAGCTTTTTTTAAAAAAGCAATTTTTTTTGCTAAATTTAAAACATTTTGCTCTTGCTCATCACTTATAAGTGCTATAGGCGCCATAACTTTAAGCTTGGTTCTTGCAATATCTTCTAAAGAATTGCCCAAAATTTGAATATGGTCAAATCCAATTCTTGTAAAAATATTCATTCTTCTTTCAAAAACAGAAGTAGCATCATATTCTCCACCCACTCCTGCTTCTAAAACAATAAAATCGCATTTTTGAAATAAAATCATAGCTAAAAAAGTAGCATATTCGAAATAACTTAATTTTTGCAAGTCTTGTTTAAAAATTTCTTCAAGTCTTATATGAGCTTGTTCTAATTCTTCATCATTCGCAATCTTACCACCAAGATAAAATCTTTCATTAAAACTGAAAATGTGCGGGCTAGTATAATGCCCTATTTTATAATTTAAATTTTCTAAAAGTTGGGTTAAATATCTACCCGTGCTACCTTTACCATTTGTGCCTATAAGTTGGATTATAGGAATATTTTTAAAACATTTCTTATATTTTTCATACATTCTAAACATCAAAAAACGGTCAATTTTATCGTAATTTATACTTTTTTGGGCTAAAAAATTCTCAACTTTCATTATATTGCTCATTAACCGCTGTAATTTGCTTTATTAACTCATCTAAAATATTAATACTTGGCTTACTTTGCTTATCAAGATAAGCCACTTGAATTTTAGGAGTTATAATATCTTGCTTATAAATAAATCTAAAATTTTCTATAGTTTTAAGATTTGTATTTACAAGCCGTGTAATCTCATCTTTACTTTTTCCTGGCGAAACAATCAAATAACTCTTTTCATCTATCATCCATAGTTCATCAAATTCGCTACAAGAATCTTTTAAAATTTTTTTAAATCGAACAAAAATTTCATTCAAACTTCCCATACCATATTTTTCCATAATGAAACGGTAATTTACTATAGAAAATAAAGCTAAAGAGTAATTAACTTTATACTTATTAAAATTTTCATCCATTTTATCAAGCTCTTTAAGAACACTCCAAGCCTCTCTCTCCTCCAAACTTTGCGTGAATTCAATTTGATTATTTAAAGATGTAATTTTTTCTCCAAGTTGTTTAAATTTTAGTTTTAAATCCTCAAAACTAAGTTTTACTTCCCCATTTTCATCTGGTTTTAAGGTATTGATAAAATCCATGTTTTGTTCATTTGATTTATTAAGCAAAATAAGCAATTCATAGATTTTTTTTAGATTATCATTAAAAAAATTTAAATTTTTTTGGACATACATATTATCAACCATTATGCGATGATTGATAAATTCCATTAGTTCGTTTTTAAAATTTTCTTCGCCTATTACAAAAGGCTTTTGTGTTAAATTTTGTATAAAACCTTGAATTTTTAAATCTTCCACCAATGAAGGATTTAAACCCAAGCATAATAATTCACTAAAGTGCTCATAACTACGCTCTTCAAGTTTAACTAAGAGTTTTTTAATCACGCTATCATAATCATCATATTTGCTAATGCCATATTTACGAGCTTGTTCTTCTAAATTATTTTCATCATAATTTCTTTCAAGCTCTTTCCATTTTTTGGTAAGCAAGTAAATACTTTCACTATCCATAGTTTTAGAAATTCTAATCGAAGTCACCTTAGCCAAATCTCTTATCTTTTTATCCTTACTTATTTGCAAAGTTTTAGATATGGTATATAAAAAATCAAAAAATTCACTAAATTGTTTTCCGCTTTGTCTATTTAAAACAGAAATTAAAAAACTAATTAGTTCTTCTAAACTTCTTATAGTTTTAGAATTTAATTCTTGTTGATAAATCGGTAAAAGCAAGGTTTTGTATTTGTCAAGTTTAGCTTTATTTGAGCTTGTGATACCATATTTTAAAGATAATTCTTCAAAAATTTCCGTATAATTTTCAGGAGTTGGTTTTAGTTTTCTTTCTTTTAATGCAATTAAAGTTTGCTTTGCTATTTCATTAGTATTTGGAATCACGTTTTTGCCCTTTAATAGCAATTACGGAAATAAACTCATCAAATGCCTCGCTTGAAGCTGCTCGAATAGCCTCATACCTTGCAGAATCACTAATAATACTATTTGGAGAAATTTCAAAATTATAACTTCCACTTGTACTAAAAGCCTGACTTGAACCATCTTTAAAGACAACATTAAAATCTAAATTTAATTTAGCTTTATAACTAATGACATAGCCATTTTTATCATAAGCTAAAGGAATAAATTCTAAATTATTCATTTTAACATTAATTACATCATCTGCCTCGTGTTTTAAAGCAAGTTTACGCCCTAATTTTGAAATTACCATTTCTTTTAAAGTATCGGCAACATAGATGCTATTTTTTGGGTCTTGTTGACTTAATTCAACATTAACATAAACTTTCTCATCGAAAATATTATTAGCAATTTTTGATGTAGGAACATATCCACAAGCACCTAAAAATAAACCTATGCAAAAAATTAAAATCTTTTTCATTTAATCACTAGATTAACTAGCTTTCCTTCCACATAAATTTCTTTAACTATATTTTTACCTTCAAGCCATTTAGCAGTATTTTCTTTTGCAAAAGTTAAAATTTCTTCTTTACTCGCACTACTTGAAATTTCAAATTCAGCCCTTTTTTTACCATTAATACTTACAGCCAAATTTAAAGTATCTTTTACAAAAACCTCTTCTTTAAGTTCTAATTTTTTGAAATTTTTACATTTAAAAAGCTCCTCGCTAAGCTCAAAACAAACATGAGGAATAATAGGCTCTAAAATATTTAAAATAATATAAAAAGCCTCTTGCTCCAAAGCTTCATTTTTACAAAGCGCTAAAGCATTTAAAGCTTCCATGCAAGCTGCAATTAAAGTATTAAAAGCAAAACTTTGATGATAAACTTCAAAAGATTTTTTCAAAGCTTCATACACTTTTAATCTTGCATATTTTTCTTCTTTGTTTAAATTTTCTTGTTTTAATTCTACAAGCTCACCTTTTTTAACATTTTGCGCCCTATCATAGAGTTTACAAATAAATCTATAAGCCCCTTCAACCGCATCATCATTCCATTCAAGCTCTTTAGCCGGAGGTGCAGCAAAAAGTATAAAAAGTCTTGCGGTATCAGCACCGTATTTTTCTATAATCTCATCAGGATCTACAACATTGCCTTTTGATTTTGACATTTTAGCACCATCTTTTAACACCATACCCTGAGTTAAAAGTCTATCAAAAGGTTCATTTTGTATTAAATAACCCAAGTCTCTTAAAGCTTTTTGGAAAAATCTCGCATAAAGTAAATGCAAGATTGCATGTTCAATACCGCCTATATATTGATCCACACTCATCCAATACTTCACACTTTTTTCATCTAAAGCTTTTTCCTGCCAAGTTTTCTCATCGCTTGCAAAACGTGCAAAATACCAAGAACTTTCAAAAAAAGTATCTAAAGTATCACTTTCTTTTTGAGCCTCTTTGCCACATTTTGGACAGATGCAATTTTTCCAAGTTGGATGTTTATCAAGTGGATTACCCTCACCTGTAATTTGCACATCTTCAGGTAAGGTAATAGGTAAATTTTCTAGTTTTTGAGGCACTATACCACAAATTTGACATTTAATCATAGGAATAGGCGCACCCCAATATCTTTGGCGTGAAACACCCCAATCACGAATTTTAAAATTTACAACCCTTTTTCCTATATTTTTAGCTTCAAACTGAGAAATAATTTTTAATCTTGCCTCATTACAATCAAGATTATCAAATTCTTGACTATGGATTAATTTTCCTGATTTTTGCGTATAAGGTAAATTTTCTTGAGTTTGAATAACTTGTTTGATGGCAAGATTATATTTTGTTGCAAATTCAAAATCTCTTTCATCGTGAGCTGGAACAGCCATAACCGCTCCACTACCATAATCAGCCAAGACAAAATTAGCCACCCATAAAGGAATTTTTTCTCCGCTTAAAGGATGAATGGCATAAATTCCTAAAAAATAACCTTCTTTTTCAGAACTTTGTCTTTCTCTTGGGCTTTGATTTTGAATAGCTTTGATTTTATTTAATACATCTTGATTTAATAAATTTTGCGAAAGCAAATTTTGAACAATCTTATGTTCTGGAGCTAAAGCGATATACGAAACTCCATAAATTGTATCTGCTCTTGTAGTAAAAACTTCTAAAGAACTTTCTTTGGTTTTTTGCTTGCTTTCTTCGTCTAAATTTAAAGAAAACTCCAAACCTTCGCTTTTACCAATCCAGTTTTCTTGCATAGTTAAAACTTGATTAGGCCATTTATCTTTTAATTCTTCTAAATCTTTTAAAAGCTCCTCAGCATAAGCAGTGATTTTTACATAATAACCTGGCATTTTTTTCTGCACCACTTCATGACCACAACGCCAACATTTTCCGTCTTCAACTTGCTCATTAGCCAAAACCGTTTGATCTTGCTCACACCAATTTACGTTTGCTTCTTTAGTGTAAATCAAACCTTTTTCAAACATCTTAATAAAAAATTCTTGCTCAAATTTTGTATAAAGTGGATCTGAAGTAGCAAGCATTCTTTTTTTAGAAAAAGAAAAACCTAAAGAAAAAAGTTCTTTTTTCATATAAGCTATATTTTCATAAGTCCATGACTTAGGATGAATTTTATGTTTAATAGCTGCATTTTCAGCAGGCATACCAAAACTATCAAAACCTATAGGATGCAAAACATTAAAATCTATCTTGCGATAATATCTTGCCAAAGCATCACCTATAGTATAATTTCTTACATGCCCCATGTGAATACGTCCGCTAGGATAAGGAAACATCGATAAAATATATTTTTTAGGCAAATTTAAATCATCTTTTGGCTCAAAATATTCATTTTCATCCCAAATTTTTTGCCATTTTTTTTCTATTAAACTTGCTTCATAAGCCATAAATTCTCCTTACACTGTTCCTTTTTCATACATTGCACGATTGCGTTCTTTATCTTGTTTTCTTTTTGCTTTTTCAATTTCTTTATTTCTAAACTCAAGCACACTAAATTTAAACCATAATAATATCGGACTTGCAACAAAAATAGAGCTTAAAGTTCCTGCTATAATACCTACAATTAAAGCCAAAGAAAATCCCTGTATCATTTCCCCACCAAAGAAATAAAGTATCACAACGGTTGCTAAAGTTAACCCTGAAGTTAAAACCGTTCTTGATAAAGTTGCTGAAACACTTTCATTGATAATAGGTGCAAGTTCAGTTTTTTTACTTGTTTTAATACCTTCTCTGATTCTATCAAAAATAATAATTGTATCATTCAAAGAGTACCCAAGCACAGTTAAAACAGCAGCCAAAGTATCTAGATTGACATCAATTTTAAATAAAGAAATTGCCCCCAAAGTAATCACAACATCATGAATTTCACTGATTATAGCCGCAAGAGCAAAACGCCACTCAAAACGCAATGCTATATAAATTAAAATTGCTATCAAAGATACAGCTATAGCCATAAGTCCTTTATTTCTAAGTTCATCACCTACTTTTGGACCTACCACATCAGCACGACGCACTTCAAATTTTCCCGTATCCTTTAAAAGAGTGCTTATATGCTCACCTATATCATTGCTTACATTATCATTACTTCCTAAAAAGCGTATGGTTACTTCCTTATTGCTTCCAAATTCGGTTACAGATAAATTTTGAAAAGTTCCTTGATTTTCTAAAATTTCTCGAATTTGTGCTATAGGAGCTGCATTTTCATATTTAAGCTGAACTAAAGTTCCTCCGCTAAAATCAATACCATATTGCAAACCCCTATCCCAAAGCAAATAAATAGAACCAAAAAACAAAATAAAAGAAAGAGAAATAGCAGTAAAACGCATTCTCATAAAATCATAAATTTTCTTTTCGCTAAAAAACTGCATTATGTTCTCCTATAACCAAACCAAAATCTTGTATTATTACTTTTTTCTATGCGTTGCATAAAATAATCAAACATTCCGTGAGTTCCTAAAATAGCTGTAATCATAGAAACAACGATACCAATTCCCAAAGTCACAGCAAAACCTTTAACTGCTCCTGTTCCATAGGCATAAAGTGCTACCGAAGTAACTAAAGAAGTGATATTTGAATCTATAATCGCACTCATAGCATTTTTATAACCTTGCTCTATACTAGCTCTTATATTTACTCCATCTCGCAAGAGTTCTCGTATGCGTTCATTGATAATCACATTTGCATCTACTGCCATGCCCACAGTTAAAACAAGTCCTGCCATCCCTGGTAAAGTTAAAGTTGCTCCAAACATAGCCATAACAGCCACTACTACCAAAACATTAACTAACATTGCAATATTTGCAAAAATTCCTGCCACACCGTAATACATCATCATAAATATTACAATAAAAACCGATGCACCAATTAAGGCTATCATACTCATTTTAATACTATCAGCACCTAAAGATGGTCCTATACTTCTTTGTTCAAGTAATTTTACAGGCGCAAGCAAAGCTCCACTTCTTAAAGCTACCGCCACATCACGCGCTTCTTCTTGGGTAAAAGCTCCACTGATTTGCCCACTACCTCCACCTATGCGTTCATTGATAGATGGGGCAGAATACACTTTGTTATCAAGTACAATAGCAAGACGCTTTCCAACATTTGCTCCTGTATAATCAGCAAATTTTTTAGAACCCTCGGCATTTAAAGTAAAATTAATCACAGGATAATTACTCTTATCACTAATCCCTACTCTAGCATCAGTAAGCATAGATCCATCTAAAATAGGTATGCTTTTTAAGGTATATTTTAAATTTGGATTTCTAGAATCAGGCACTAAAATCAGTCCATAACTCGCAGCCTCAGCGTCGCTCATTGTGGAAGCTTGACCCATTTTAGAATCATCAACTTCCATAAGTTGTAAATGTGCTGCTTTTGTGATGCGTTCTTTTGCTCTTAGTTCATCTTCTTTGGTTTTAATCCCTGCAAGTTCAACCAAAATCTTATCATCACCTTGTTTAGCAACTGTTGGCTCTGCTAAACCAAATTGATCAAGCCTATTTCTTATGGTTTCAACTGCTTGCAAAAGTGCAAAATTTTCTATATTTTTTACTTCTTCTGAGGTAAAAGAAATTTTATAGTGCAGATTTTCACTTTGTATATTAATTCCTTTTATTTCTTTAAGAAAATTTTCAACTTTTGCAATATCCGCATTATCAAGCAAAGTAAATTCTAAAATATCATCATGGGTATTTAAGCCATCATTTAAAATATTTTCTTTATTAAAAGAATAACTCAATGAAGATGCAATTGATTTTATTTTAGATTTTACAGCTTCTTCGTTATCTACACCTAAGAGCATATAAAGCCCACCTTGCAAATCAAGCCCTAAATTAATCTTCGCACCACGTTCTAACTGCAAAAAAGAAGGGAGTGAAAAAGCCACTCCAAAAATAAATACCGCTATAAAAATAATCAAGCGATAATTGATTTTAGAATTACGCATCAATTTTCTTTGCTATAAATTCTCTTGAAATTTTTGCAGTAACATTGTCTTCATTAAGCTTAACTTTGATAAAATCCTCCTCTGGTTTTACGACTTCACAAATAAGTCCGCCATTAGTGATGATTTTATCTCCTTTTTGCAAAGACTCAAGCATTTGTTTATGTGCTTTTGCTTGTTTTTGTTGCGGTCTGATCACCAAGAAATAAAAAATTGCAAATAACACTACAAGAGGTAACAATGAAGTTAAAATTGAATTTTCTGCCATATTTTTCCTTTATTCCAAAAAAATTAAACATTAATTCTATCATTTTTAAAATAATAAAAGTCTTTTTTATTGCAATTTTGCTTTCAAATTCTATTTATCTATCATTTTTTGAAAATATTTTTACACAAACCATTAGCCCATTTTTAGCTATTTACGGGTTAGTTTTACTTCTAAAAAGTAAAAATTCTAAACAATATTTTTGGATAGGTTTTTTTGTAGGGATTCTTTGGTTTTGGTGGATTGGTTTATCTTCAATTTATTTTAATCTAAACTATTTAGTACCGATTATACCAATTATCATTGGTTTTATTTATGGACTACTTTTTAGATTATGTTATTTATTAAAATTTGATTTTTTAAGGCTTTGTGGAATTTTTTGCATAAGTTTTATCCATCCTTTAGGATTTGATTGGCTTAATTGGGGAATTTTTACAGTTTATGGTTTTTTTGACCCAAGTTATCGTGGTATTATTTGCATATTTTTAATAGCATATTTCATCTATGAGAGTTATATATCAAGATATTATAAAATAGCAATTGTTCTTGTTTTATTCTTTGGTGGATTTCAATATAATGAAAAACAAGCTCAAACTCTTAATTTAAACTACAAACTCATCAATACTAATATCTCTCAAGATCAAAAATTTTTACAAGAAAATTTAAAATCAAATTCTGATATCTTAATTTACGATATACTTCAAGCTATAAATGAAAAAAAAGAACTTGTAATCTTGCCTGAAACCGCTTTTGCTTTTGATTTAAAAAATACCAAATATGAACTTATGCTTAAAGAATTATCTTATAAAATTACCATTATTACGGGAGCATTTTATACTGAAAAAGAGCATACTTACAATAGCACGTATATCTTTAAAAAAGGCAATGTCTATATTTTAAATAAGCATTTTTTAGTTCCCTTTGGTGAAGAAATTCCATTTTTTAAAGACTTAATAAAAAAATATTTTCTTAAAAATATTGAAGAATTTTCCCAAGGTCCTATACAAAGCAAATATAAATTAGACAATCAAATTATTACAAATGCAATTTGTTATGAAGCTACCAAAGAACAAAACTATCAAAATTCACAAATTATTATAGCTCTAAGCAACAATGCTTGGTTTAATAATAGCAGCGAATACAAACTCCAACAACTCTTAATGAAATTTTATGCAAGTAAATATGGGGTTAGTGTTTATCATGCTACAAATGGTAAAGAGAATATAGTTATACTCCCTAAAAAGCTTTTAAGTAAAGATTGGAAAAAATTTATCCAAAGAAATATTTAATGATAAAAAATAATATTAAAATTTTAATTTTAAAGTAATTTAAGTTATTTTATATTATAATTCTGTCAAATAATATTTTGACTTAGAGGGGTTTTTACCCCAAAGCTAAATTAATTTAGCTTCCTTCCTAACTTTTATATTTATGGGGGATATTGAAAAATATCCCTCTAAGTCAAAAATTAATACAACTTCATTAATTCTTTATAATTATACAAGCCTTATTTAAGCTTGTATAATATTGTTAATTTTTTAAAGCAGCTTTTTAAACTGTTCTAGAGCATCAAGTTGTTCCCAAGGATAGTCCTTTTGCCCTACTTGCCCACGAGCCGCTACATCCGCATAAAGAAAAGTTTCTTTACTTGGTTTATCCAGATGAAATTTATCACGGATCCAATTTGGCGTTAAAGAGAAGTTTTGCATAACAAAATCACTTAAAACATCATCATTTACACTGGTATTTGTGCCCATACAATCCACACTTACCGAAGTAGGTTTTGCAACACCTATAGCATAACTAAGTTGAACAATACATTTTTTAGCAAGCCCTGCTGCAACTATATTTTTAGCTAGCCATCTACCTGCATAAAGTCCACTTCTATCAACTTTAGTATAATCTTTGCTTGATTGTGCGCCACCACCTATTGGAGAATAACCTCCAAAACTATCTACTATAAGCTTTCTTCCTGTTAAACCACTATCATGCAAAGAAGAATGATTGATATATTTACCAGTTGGATTGATTAAAATTCTAGTTTTATTAGGATCAAAAAGTTCTTTTGGTAAATTACTATCTAAGATAAGTTTCATCACCAAAGATCTTAAATCTTCTATTTTCATACTTTCAACACAAGGTGCAGAAACTACTATAGTATGGATACTTTGCGGTTCGCAATTTTCAAAATTCGCCTTAGTACCATAATCAATAGTTACTTGAGTTTTAATATCCACTCCAAGTTCATGTGGATTTGCTTTTGCATAAGCATAGACTTTATCACATAGCATTCTTGCATAACTAATAGCTGCTGGCATGTATTCTTCAGCTTCGCAACTTGCAAAACCAAACATAATACCTTGATCACCTGCTCCTGTTTCGCCATCTTCTTGATCGACACCTTGATTGATATCAGGGCTTTGTTCATTTAAAAACACCATAACATCAACTTCATCAGGATGCAAACACTGCTCTTTGCTAAAATGCCCTGCTCCGTCATAACCAATGTTTTTTAAAACATCTTTAACTAAATTATCGTAATCAGCCTTACTAAGTTTGTGATTTGACTTAACTTCGCCTCCTATCACAACCTTATTTCCTGCGACAAAAACCTCACTCGCCACCCTTGAATTTTTGTCATTTTTCAAGAGTATATCCACTATCGTATCAGCGATTATATCAGCGCACTTGTCTGGATGACCTGCACTTACGACTTCTGAAGTGAATAGATACATAAAAAGTCCTTTCATTTAAAATGAACCACAATTGTATCCAAATAAACTTATCAAAGCTTGATAAATTAAAAATTCTCTAAAATTAAGCAAAAGTTAGTTAAAATCAACTTTTGATATAAAAAATATTTAAAAGGTTTTTATGTTTTCTAAAATCATTCAAAGCTACGCTAAAGGCAACCTCATAGTTCAAATTTGCATAGGTATAGTACTAGGAATACTTATAGGCATTAGTTCTAAAGAAATATCTGAAATTGCAAATTTACTCGGAATACTTTTTACAAGTGCCTTAAAAGCTATTGCTCCTATGCTTGTTTTTGTTTTGATTTTAACTTCAATTTGCACTAAAGATTTTTCTCAAAGTGGTGCTAAGATCAAAAATATTATCATTTTATATATAGTAGGTACCTTTCTTGCTTCAGCTTGTGCGGTTCTTGCTAATTTTTTCTTTCCTGTAAAGCTTGTTTTAGATGGAATTCAAACCGCTACAAACTCATCTCCAACCCACATGAGTGAGATTTTTAAAGATCTTTTATTTAAAATTGTCGATAATCCTATAAATGCTCTTTCAAGTGGGAATTATTTAGGAATTTTAACCTGGGCAATAGCTGGAGGCATAGCATTAAAACACTGCTCTAACGAAGCAAAACAAGTTTTTATAGATATCAATGAAGGGGTTTTGAAAATTGTTAAATTTGTAGTAAAACTTGCTCCTTTTGGAATTTTTGGACTTGTGGCTAATTCTGTAGCACAAACAGGAGCGCAAGGCTTACTAAGCTATATAAAACTTTTATTTTTACTTGTAGCTACTATGCTTTTTGTTACTTTTGTTATCAATGCCTTAATAGTTTTTTTTTATACAAGAAAAAATCCTTTTCCTTTAATTTTTATCTGCTTAAGACACAGTGCATTTTTTGCTTTTTTCACAAGAAGTTCAGCGGCAAATATCCCTGTTAATATGGCACTTTGTGCCAAACTTGGCATAGATAAAGAATTTTATGGCATTTCTATACCTTTAGGAGCTACTATCAACATGGCAGGAGCGGCAGTTACTATAGCTATTTTAAGTCTTACTGCGGCCAATACCGTTGGTATAGAAATCAGTCTTTTGCAAGCCCTTTTATTAAGCATTATTGCCACCTTTGCAGCTTGCGGGGCTAGCGGAGTTGCGGGTGGATCTTTACTGCTTATACCTTTGGCTTGTTCTTTATTTAATATAGACTATGATATTGCTATGAAGGTAGTTGCCATAGGTTTTATTATAGGGGTTATTCAAGATAGTGTTGAAACTGCTTTAAATAGTTCTACAGATGTTCTTTTTACAGCAATTTGTTCTAAAAATGAATTAAATTACAATATCAAATAAGGTAAAAGTATGCGTCATCTCATCACTACAAAAGATTTTAATAAAGTCGAAATTATGGAGCTTTTTAAAGAAGCAAGTGATTTCTTAGATGAAAAACCTAGAACTTTTCTTAAAGGAAAAAGTATCACGACAATTTTTTTTGAAAACTCTACACGCACCCTTTCATCTTTTGAAAGCGCTGCAAGAAGATTAGGCGCTAGGGTTTTACGCCTTGATGTTTCAAGATCAAGCTCTAGCAAAGGAGAAACTCTTTATGATACTGCTGCTAATTTAGATGCCATGAGTCCTAATGCTATTGTTGTAAGACACGCAAACTCAGGAGTTCCTTTGATATTAGCAAAGCATATGCATTGTCCAGTTGTTAATGGAGGAGATGGAAAACACGCCCATCCTACCCAAGCTTTGCTAGATTTATTCACTATTTATAATCATTTTCAAGGCGATGTCGAAGGTAAGAAAATTTGCATCGTAGGTGATATCAAAAATTCCCGCGTTGCAGCGTCCAATATAGAACTTTTAAGCAGATTTAATCTTGATATCACCCTAGTAGCTCCACCACATTTTATGCCTAATACCCATCTTAAAAAACATTATAAGCTTGATGAGAATATCATAGCAAATTCAGATATTATCATGAGTCTTAGAACACAAACAGAAAGACATAATAAAACCGTTTACGCTTCACTTAAAGACTATGCAAATGATTTTTGTATTCAAAAAAGCTTAGCAAAAGATAAAAAGCTTATTTTACTACATCCAGGCCCTGTAAATCGCAATATTGACATAAGCGATGAAATGATGAGCGATGAAAGAACTTTAGTTTTAAAACAAGTTAAAAATGGAGTGGCCATTAGAATGGCTGTTCTTAAAAAACTCATATTAGAAAATAAAGGATAAAAAATGTTAGAATGGGATTTAAGTGCTTTATTCCACGATAAAGAAGCATTACAAAATTTTACACAAGATCAAATCCAACAAAGTTTAAATTTCAAAAAAAACTATGAAAATAAACTTTATACATTAAATGCTAATGAGTTTTTACAAGCTTTAAAAGATTATGAAAATTTAAATCAAGCCCTTGGCAAAATCATGACTTATGCTTATTTACTTTTTGCTAAAAACACTCAAAATGGTTCTTTTTATGCACAATACGAAGAAGAATGCAAAAAAATAGAAGAAAATTTACTCTTTTTCGAGCTTGAATTTTGCGAGTTAGCTCCTGAGAAGAGTCAAGAATTTACAACTTTTTGCAAAGATTATGATTTTTATCTTTCTAATTTATTGCAAAACAAACGCTATAATCTTAGTAAAAACGAAGAACGCGTTATGCTCTATCTTTCAAATACAGGTGCAAATGCTTTTAGTAGACTTTTTGATGAAAGTATGAGTGCTTTAAAAATCCCTTTTGAAGGTAAAAAACTTAGCGAAGAAGAAATTCTAAGCAAAATGTATGACGAAGATAGAAAAATACGCAAAAAAGCTGCTAAAAAATTCAGTAAAGTTTTGCAAAAAAATAGCAGACTTTTAAGTTTTATTATCAATATGATAAAAACAGAAAGAAAAAATGTAAGCTTATTAAGAGGTTATGAAAATGCTGAAATTTCAAGACATATCAGCAATCAAATTTCACAAAAAAGCGTTGATTCTTTGATAGCAAGTGCACAAAAACATTTTAACTTAGTATCGCAATTTTACAAAAGAAAAAAACAAATTTTAGGTTATGATGAACTTAAAGACTATGACAGATATGCACCCATAGGAAAAGAAGCAAGTTTTGATTTTAAAACAAGTAAAGATATTGTTTTAGAGTCATTTCAAGCTTTTTCTCCACAATTTTATGATATAGCAAAAAATGCTTTTGATCAAGGCTGGATTGATGTTTATCCGCAAGAAAATAAACAAGGGGGTGCTTTTTCACATTCTGCAACTTCTGATGCACATCCTTTTGTTTTATTAAACTACACCGATAAAAGGCGTGATCTTTTTACACTTGCACATGAATTAGGACACACTATCCATCAAAAACTTTCTTATAATGTAAGCTATTTAAATCAAAATACGCCTTTAACTACCGCAGAAACAGCTTCAGTTTTTGCTGAAATGCTTGTATTTGATTTTATTAAAGATAAGTTAAAAAAAGAAGAACTCCTATCTTTATATGCAAATAAAATCGAAGATATTTTTGCAACTTTTTATAGACAGATTAATTTTACTTGTTTTGAAAGACGCCTACATGCTCAAGAAAATGAATTAAGCACTGAAGAAATCAATAAAATTTGGATGGAAGAATCTCAAAAAATGTTTCAAGATAGCGTAAAACTTACAAAAAATTATGCTTCTTGGTGGAGTTATATTCCTCATTTTATCCATTCTCCTTTTTACTGCTATGCTTATGCTTATGCGCAACTTTTAGTTTTAGCTCTTTATGGACTTTACAAAAGTAAAAAATGTGAAAATTTTAAAGAACTTTATATCAAAATGCTTTCTTTAGGTGGAAGCGTGAGTCCAAAAGAACTAGTAGGAATGTTTGGCTTTGATATAGAAGATGAAAATTTTTGGGAAATAGGCATAAAAGAAATTCAAAAACTCATCAATGAATTTATGGAGTTACAATCATGCTAGAAACAATCTTAAAAAATGAAAATTTTATCCATACCATGCAAAAGCATTGCTATGAAGTTATTTCACACCTTATAGAAGAAAATATAGAATTTTCCATAGTTGCAAATACAAATTTCATAGATTTTAACCCTGAACTTCCCAAAGAGCTTGATGTTAAACAAAATCCTTATGCTCTTTTTGCTCTTGGAGGATACACCTTTGAATCCATACAACTAAATAAAGATTTCATTCAATTTCACGCAGGTTTTGGAAATGATGATTTTGATAGTTTTGTAAAGGTTGATTTAGGAGCTATCACGCAAATTCAAATAGAAAATAGCATTTTATTTGTTAATTTTAGCCTTTATAAACGCGAAGATAGTAAAAATTTACAAAAATCTAAAAATATATTTTTAAGTAATCCAAAAAATAAAGATATTTTCAAAAAATGAATCTATTTGAAGATTTAAATGATAGTCAAAAACAGGCAGTAAGTCACATTGATGGAGCTATGCTTATCCTAGCGGGTGCAGGTAGTGGAAAAACCAAAACTATCACCACTCGTCTTGCTTATCTTATCGGTGAAGTAGGCATCCCCTCGCATAACACTCTTACTCTTACTTTTACAAATAAAGCAGCTAGTGTTATGCGTCATAGAGCATTAAATTTTCTACAAGGCAATCACAATCCTTTGCTTTGCACCTTTCATAAATTTGGACTTTTATTTTTAAAACTCCATTTTGAAAGATTGGAGCGTAAAAATAGTTTTATTGTTATCGATACAGATGATACAAAAAAAATAATTAAAGACTTAATCCATGATAAAAACAAAGATAATGTCTATGATATTATCAAATACATATCTTATTGCAAAAATGAAGGCAAAAGAGTAAGCAATGTCTTTGAAGATTTAAATTTACTAAAAGAACATAATTTTGAAAAATATCAAAATGAATACAAATTTGCCAACTATTACCGTGCTTATGAAGAATACTTATTAAAGCAAAATTTTGTAGATTTTGATGATCTTTTATTGCTAAGCAATCTCATTTTAGAAAATGATATAAATTTTGCCAAAGAACAAAGCTTACTTTATAATTACATTACAGTTGATGAGTATCAAGATACTAATACCTTGCAATATAAAATTCTAAAAAATCTATGTTGTATGCATGAAAATATCACAGTTGTTGGTGATGATGATCAAAGTATTTATAGTTGGCGTGGAGCAAAAATTGAAAATATTTTAAATTTTCAAAACGATTTTAAAAATGTTAAACTTGTAAAACTTGAACAAAACTATCGTTCAGTAGGGACTATTTTACAAGCAGCAAATAATCTCATATCTCACAATGAGCAACGACTTGGAAAAACTTTAATCTGCACTAAAGATACTGGGGAAAATATTAAAATATTAAAAAACGAAAACGAAAAAGATGAAGGTTTATATATCGCTCAAGAAGTAAAAAAATTGCTAAATTCCGGAGTAGAAGCTAAAGAGATCGCCGTTTTATTTCGAGTTAATGCACTATCAAGAGCAATAGAAGAAGCATTTATGAAGGAAAAAATTTCTTATAAACTGCTTAGCGGTATGCGTTTTTATGAGAGATTAGAAATAAAAGATTTAATCTCGTATCTTAGACTTATCTTAAATCCAAATGATGATTTGTCGTTTAGGCGTATTATTAATCGCCCTAAAAGATCCATAGGAGAAAAAGCCTTAAAAAATTTAGAAGAATATGCAAAAAAACGTCAAATTTCACTTTTTGATGCCTTATGTGAAAGCGATGGCGGTGTAGGAATTTTAACAACAAAAAAAGCACAAAATGAAGCAAATATTTTTATACAAAATATTCACACTCTAAAAAGCTACGATAATGCAAAAAAAGTTTTTGACAATATAGAAGAATTATTTAAAATCAAAGATTATTTTTCAGAGCAAGATGATGGAGATGAAAGAATCAGAAATCTTGATGAGTTTTATGCTAATCTAAGAGAAAAACTCAAAGAAGATCCCGAAGCTTCTTTAGAAGATCTACTTAGTGAAATTTCTTTATTAAGTGATCAAGATAATTTAGATGAAGAATGTGTTTGCTTGATGAGTATTCATGCTAGCAAAGGTTTGGAATTTGATTATGTTTTTATAATAGGCTTTGATGAAGGATTTTTTCCTTTAAATAGCGAAGAAAATCTCGAAGAAGAACGCCGTCTTGCTTATGTTGCCATCACTCGCGCCAAGAAATTTCTCACAATAAGTGTTGCAAATTCTCGTTTTTATCATGGTTCAAGAGCAAACATCAATCCTAGCCGCTTCTTAGAAGAAAGTAAATTAATCAATGAAAAATCAAAAAATCAAAATATACAAAAAACTAGTTTTTGCAAAGGAGATCTAGTTAAACATAAAATTTTTGGCATTGGCAGGGTTGTTGAAGTTAATAAAAGCGGAAAAGAGGAAAAGCTTAATATTAATTTTGGTGGCATAATGCGTGTAATCATGGCAAGCTTTGTGGAAAAAGCAGTATGAACAAGATCTTTGCAGCCTTTAAACCAAGGGGTTTGAGCTCTAACGCCTTTTTAAGCACTTTAAAGAAAAAATATAAAAATAAAAAAGCAGGATATTCTGGCACTCTTGATCCTTTCGCCAAAGGGGTTTTAATCGTTGCATTTGGACAATACACAAAACTTTTCCGTTTTTTAAAAAAAACTCCAAAAACCTATAAAGCTACTTTATGGCTTGGAGTTTACTCCTTAAGTCTTGATGATCAAAATATAAAAGAAATTCAAAATATAAAAGAATTTGATCTTGCAAATTTAAAACAAATCATTGATCAAATGCAAGGAATTATCTCCTATACACCACCTCAATTTAGCGCCAAAAGAATCAATGGAACTCGCGCCTATGAACTTGCAAAAAAAGGTATAGAAGCAATTTTAAAACCTTGTCAAATGGAAGTATTTGATTGCAAGATCTTAAGCTATAATCATCCTTTTTTAAATATTGAAATCACAGTCAGTGAAGGTGCTTATATAAGATCTTATTGTGAACTTTTTGCTAGAAAACTAGGTATTAATGCAACTTTAAGCTCTTTAGAGCGCATTAAAGAAGGTAAATTTGTTTATAATAATGAGAAAAGCTTAAATGTGTTAAAATACATTAACCTAAAGCCAAATTTTATCAAGGATTTAAATAAACTCGAAAATGGTGCTAAAATTTTTGTCGAAGAATTAGAATTTCATGATGAAGGAGATTATTATATTGAAACAGAAAAATATTTTAGCGTAATTAATATTAAAGAAAATACAGTAAAATATCTTCTGAATAAGGTTGAAAAATGTTAATATTATCAAGAAAAGAAAATGAAAGTATAATTATCGGAGAAGGTATAGAAATCAAAGTCGTTCAAACAGGGAAAGGATATGCCAAAATAGGCATAGAAGCTCCAAAATCCCTTATGATACTTAGAAAAGAACTTGTTCAACAAGTAAAGGATGAAAATTTGCATTCTGTTGTTCAGAATGATATTAAACTTGATGACTTAAGCAAAAAACTAATCAAATGAAAGCTTACGCTAAAGCAAATATTTTTTTAAAACTTACCGGTTTTGACTCAAGAAAATATCATCTTTTAGAATCACGATTTATACTTTTAAAAGATCTTTTTGATGAGCTTGAGCTTGTTGATAAAGAATCAGATTCTAAAAAAGAATTTGAAATCATTAGTAATTTTAAATGCGAAAATAATATTATTCAAAAGGCTTATTTACTACTTTCTAAAAGATATAATAATGAATTAAAAGAATTATTTAGCAAAAAAAGCCTAAAACTCACAAAAAATATCCCAGTATGTGCTGGACTTGGCGGTGGAAGTAGCGATTGTGCGAGTTTTTTACTGCTAATGAATGAAACCCTAAATTTAAAATTAAACCTACAAGAACTTATAAATTTAAGCATGCAACTAGGAAGTGATATTGCCTTTTTTTTAAGTGGCTTTCACTCTGCTGATGTAAGTAGCTGTGGTGAAATTATAAAAGAATTTGAAGATGACATACCTAATTTAAAATGGACTTTTCCACAAATATCTTGCCAAACTAAAGCTGTTTATGATGAATTTGATAGAGGAATATTTGACTTTCAAAAAAACAATAATCAAGCGCAAATCTACAAAAAACTCAGCACAAAAGAGTTGTTACAAAATTTTAAAAACAAAGAATTAAATGATTTATTTACTCCTTGTGCAACTTTATATCCTAAAATGAAGTCTTACTTACAAGAAGATTTTTTTCTAAGCGGTAGCGGTAGTAGTGTTTTTAAGGTTGATTGATGAAAATTATTGCAAGAAATAAAAAAGCTTTATTTGATTATAGCATTATAGAACGCTTTGAAGCCGGAATTGTCCTTAAGGGAAGTGAAGTTGTAGCCTTAAGGGCAGGAAGAGCAAATCTTAAAGACTCTTTTGTTCGCATTATAAAAAATGAGATTTTTTTACTTAATTCTCATATTTCATTGCTTCATACTACACATTCTTTCTATAAACACGAAGAAAGAGGCGCTAGAAAGCTTTTAATGCATAGAAAGCAAATTGATAAATTATTAGGTAAAGTAAGTATAGAAGGATATACTATCGTTGCATTAGATCTTTATTTTAACACAAAAAATAAAGTAAAAGCCACTCTTGCTTTAGCTAAAGGGAAAAATTTGCACGACAAGCGTGAAACTTTAAAGAAAAAGCAAGCCGATTTAGAAGCTAGAGCTGCTATGAAAAATTATAAATAAAGGAAATTAAATGAAAAAAATTTTAACCCTATTTTTAATAAGTTTAGCATTTTTTCTTAATGCTTGCTCCAAAGAAGAAGAAATTCAAAATGATTTTATGTTTGAAGAGTATCACAAAGGAGATAAAATAGTATTAAATAGTGTAAATGGTGGAAGCAAAACTTTAATAAGAACAGATAAAGGTTTTGTGGTAGAAGGAGAGGAAGGAAAAGTTCTAATGTTTGATTTTTTTGGTACTTTTTGCACCCCATGCAAAGAAGAAGCTTTAGATCTTAGCAAACTTTGGAAAAATAATTCTAGCAAATTTATCATTATAGGACTTACACATTTTGAAGATGTTAGCGATGAAACAGTTAAAAAATTCGCGGATGATTATGGTGCTTACTATTTTCTAAGCAATGGCAGCTCTAATGATCGTATTATTGCTCAAATTTTAAAAGATATAGACTATCAAAATATGGAGCAACTTCCTTTTAAAGTTGTTTTAAAAAATGGAATTTATCAAAAAATAAGCGATTACTGGAATAATAATGCTCCAACAAATTTTTATCTTGGCAAAATTCCAACAGAACTCATGCAAGAAGATTTAAATAAAATCTACAAAGGAAAATAATGCCAAAAACCCAGACTCTAGAGCAGACAAAACTTAGTGAACCAAAAATGTATAAAGTTATACTCTTAAATGATGATGTAACAACCATGGATTTTGTCATAGAAATTTTGATGAATATTTTTCATCAAAACCTTGAAAAAGCAAGTCAAACAATGTTAGAAATTCATCACAATGGTTCTGGAATTTGTGGCATTTACACTCAAGAAATAGCTCTTTCAAAACAAAAAAAAGTTATAGATGCGGCTAAACTTGCTAATTTTCCGCTACAAGCAAAGGTAGAAGAAGAATGAAATACCAAGAAAATTTACAAAAATATCTTGATAATGCCAAAAATCTAAGCTTAATAAACCACCATGAATTTGTCACCTGTGAGCATGTGCTGTTTGCATTACTAAAACTAAGCACTGATTTTAAGGATATATTTGAAGAATTTTCAGATGGAGATCTTGAACTTCTAGAAACTGAATTAAAAAATTACATTTCTCAAAACAATCAAGTTATTAAACAAGAAATAGAACCTACAATATCTGTTGTTTTAGATGAAATCTTACTTTCATCTAAAAATAAAAATAATGAAATTAAAATTATAGATTTTTTAGAAAAGCTCATACACGATTCAAGAAGTTATTCTAGCTATCTCTTAAAAAAACACAACATAAATCTTAACAAAATTCAAGAACTTCAAAATCATGAAAATATACAAAATTTAAGCAACCACACAAGTGATTTAACACTTTTAGCTCAAAATGGCAAGATTGATCCTTTAATAGGAAGAAAATTTGAACTTGAAAGAATGATGCAAATTCTTTCACGTCGCAAGAAAAATAATCCTATTTTAGTAGGAGAAGCAGGAGTTGGCAAAACGGCCATTGTAGAAGGATTAGCATTGGCTATTGCGGAAAAAAAGGTGCCTAAAAACTTACAAAATGCAAAAATTTTTAGTCTTGATATGGCTAGTATACTTGCGGGAACAAAATACCGTGGAGATTTTGAGAAAAGAATTAAAGAAATTTTAAATGAACTTGAGAAAATACCCAATGCTATTTTATTTATTGATGAAATTCACACTATAGTAGGAGCTGGAAGCACAGGAGAATCTCATACTGATTTTTCCAATCTTTTAAAACCAGCTCTAAGTAATGGAACTTTAAAATGCATAGGTGCAACAACTTTTATGGAATATAAAAATACTTTTGATAAAAATAAACCCCTAAGTCGCCGTTTTGCTAAAATAAATGTAGATGAACCAAGCCAAGAAGAAAGCTTGCAAATTCTGAAAGGATTAAAAAACAAATATGAAGAATTTCATCATATAAAATTAAACGATGAAATTCTTCAATATGCTGTAATTTGGGGTAAAAAATTTTTTAATGATAAATTTTTACCTGATTGTGCTATAGATCTGGTCGATGAACTTGGTGCTTCTTTTGCTTTAAATCCAAAAGCTAAAAAAAATGCCAATTTAAAAGATTTAGAAAATGTTTTAGCAAAAATGACCCACCATCACAAAATGTTTGAATTCGATCAAAATAAAGCTTTAATGAATTTAAAAGCAAATTTAAAAGCAAAAATTTTTGGCCAAGATGAAGTTATAGATAGCCTTGTTTCATCACTTAAGCAAAGTTTCGCAGGATTTAAAAATTCCAATACACCACGCGGAGTGTTTTTGTTTACTGGATCAAGTGGAGTTGGAAAAACAGAACTTTGCAAAGCTTTAGCTGAATTTTTAGGTTTAAATTTAGAACGCTTTGATATGAGTGAATATGCAGAAAAACATGCTATAAGTAAACTAATAGGATCTCCAGCTGGATATATAGGTTTTGAAGAGGGTGGACTTTTAAGCAATGCTATCCGCAAAAATCCTTTCAGTCTTGTTCTTTTTGACGAAATAGAAAAGGCTCATCCTGATTTAAGTAATACCTTTTTACAGATTTTTGACAATGCTGAACTCACCGACAATAGCGGTCTTAAAGTAGATTTTAAAAATACAATCATTATTATGACATCCAATCTAGGACTTAAAGAAAGCAATGAGCTTGGTTTTTTAAGTAAAAATGAAGAAAAAAGTAATCGTGCTATCAAAGACTTTTTTGCTCCAGAATTTATTAATCGCATTGATAAAATTTTACATTTTAATGATTTAAACGATGCTATACTTGTTAAAATTATCGAAAAAGAACTTGATGAAATTTCTAAAAATTTAAATAATATAAAATTATCAGCGGATGATAAAGCTAAAATTTATTTAGCTAAAAAAGCCTATAATAAAGAATTTGGAGTAAGGCTTTTAAAACGCATAATTTCTGAGGAGATAGGAGAAAAAATCAGTGATGAAATTTTATTCGGAAAGCTTAAAAAAGGCGGTATAGCTAAAATCAAACTTGGTAAAAATGGAAAGCTCGAATTTATATTCTAAATTACTCAATGCACCTAAAAATGCTCCTGTATTTTTAAGTCAAAATTTAGAAGCTGATTTTATTGTAAAAGCTTATACTTTTGGTCTATTCCCATGGACAAGTAAACCTGTAACTTGGTGGTGTCCAGATCCTAGATGCATTTTAATTCCAAATCAAATTCACATCCAAAAAAATATGAAAAAATTTATTAATCTCTATCAAATTAAACTTGATTATGATTTTTTAAAATTAATTACATTATGTCGCGATACACGCTCTCAAAGCTGGATAGATGATGAATTTATTACCACTTATTATAAGTTATTTACCCAAGGCTATGCGCATAGCCTTGAACTTTATGAAAATAATGAACTTATAGGTGGAATTTATGGTTTAATTTTAGGCAAGGTTTTCTTTGGTGAAAGTATGGTAAGCATTAAAAAAAATGCATCTAAAGTTGCCATGATTAAACTTTGTGATTTATTAAAACCTTATGATTTTATCATAGATTGTCAAGTTTATAACCAACATTTAGAATTTATGGGTGCTCATAATATTTCTAGGAAAGAATTTTTAAATATTTTAAAAGAAAAATGCAATCAAGAAAGTGGTTTTAAAAATTTTAAAGATTTAATTACTTAAAAAATAAGCGTGAAAATCACGCTTATGACATTGCTTTAGCAACTTCAGCAGAGCTTTCACGAATTTTCTCCATACATTCTCTTGCTTCTTTTGCAAGTTCAACACTCTGATTAACATCCTCTAAACCGCTTTTAATACTCTCAACCACTTGTGATGTAACATTACGAATAGAATTAATCGTAGTGGTAATTTCATTAACTGAATGCCCTGTTCTTTCGGCTAAATTTCTTACTTCATCAGCAACAACAGCAAAACCTCTACCATGTTCACCAGCACGCGCTGCCTCAATAGCAGCATTTAAAGCAAGCAGATTAGTCTGATCAGCAATATCACTAATAGTCTGAATAATAGATTTAATTTCATCTGATTGTTGATTTAATGAAGAAACAAGATTTGAACTTTGAGACATCATATCAGCAATATTCTGAACATTTGAAACAGTGTTTTCAATTACACGATCTCCATCTTGAGTAAGATTATCATTTTTTTCTGCAAGTTCGCTTATGAGGCGAAGTTTTTCTTGATCTTTTTTAACTTGTTCGCTTATATCTGTAGCAAATTTAATAACCTTGTAAATTTTCCCATCATCATTTTTAACCGGATTATAACTTGCTTCAAGGTATACTTTTTTATTATTTCTTCCGTATCTTATATATTTACCTGATTGAAATTTGCCCTCTCTTAAATCTTCCCAAAATTGAACATAGTCCTTAGAGTGTCTATAATTAGAATCACAGAACATACTATGATGCTTTCCTTTAATCTCATCAATATTAAAATCCATAGTTCTTAAAAAATTTTCATTAGCCGTAATAATAGTCCCATCAGGTTTAAATTCAATAATAGCCATAGAACGATTAGCAGCAGCAATAGTATTTCTAAGATCAAGCATTTCATAATGTCTTTGAGTTATATCATTGGCAAATTTAATAATTTTATAAACATGACCATTATTATCACTAATTGGAAGATAATTTGCTTCTAAATAAACATCTATCCCTCCCTTAGCTATACGTCTAAAAAGACCACTTCTAGCTTTTCCATCTCTTAAATCTTTCCAAAAATCACTATATGCTGAAGAATTAACAACTTCAGGCAAACAAAACATACTATGATGCTTGCCCTTGATCTCTGAAAGGGAGTATTTCATAGTTGTTAAAAAATTTTGATTTGCCTCTAAAATAACGCCATCGGTGGTAAATTCAATTACCGCCATGGTATTCCCAATAGATCTTAAAATATCTCCTAAACCATTGCACTTTTTTTCAAGTTGTTCAATTATTTCAGTATTATTTTTCTTAGCACCAAACATAAAACTCACCTTTTTAATAATAAATTATTTTAAAATTATATCATATTTATATAGTATTATTTACTTAAAATTATATTAATTTATAAGTTAAATATATCCTTTAAACCTACAATAATCATCTTAAATCCCATAGCAGCAATAAACACTTGTGCTATGCGAGAAAAAACATGTAAAATCAATTTTCCAACTATTTTTTCTATAGTAGCTGCAAAATGAAAAAGTATAAACATAAAAACAAAAGCTATCGTTACTCCGCCAAGAGCAACATCAAGCCCACCATCTTCGGCTATAACGACAATACTAGCTAAAGTTCCAGGTCCAACAAGCATAGGAAATGCCATAGGTATTAAACTCTGTCTTAAAATTTCCTTATCATCCATATCCTGATAAGAACTAAAATCCTTAGTTACAATTTTTGTTGAAAAAAGTAAATTTTTAATAGCCATTACAATAAGAACCAAACCACCAGAAACCCTTAAATCATCTAATGAAACTCTAAAAATATAGTTCATAAATAAAGGTCCTGATAATAAAAATACCAAAACTATAGTAAAAGCTGTATAGACAATAGTTCTAAAAAGTTTTTTCCGAAGCATTATAGGTAATCCATCACTCATAGCCAAAAATTGAGTTAAATTACCAAAAGGATTTAAGATGGCAAGTAAAGTAATTGCAGCAAAAAATATCAAATAAAGCTCAGAACCCATACTAGAAAACACTATCAATCCTTAGTTTTTACAAATTCCAAAGAAATAGAATTTACACAATGTCTTACATTTTTAGCAGAAAACCCTTCTCCTTCAAAAACATGACCTAAATGTCCATTGCAGTTTGCACACACAATCTCGGTTCTAATCCCATCTTTATCAGGAATTCTTTTAATAGCCCCTCTTATTTCATCATCAAAGCTAGGCCATCCACAACCTGATTTAAATTTATCTTCGGATTTATAAAGCGAAGCTCCACATTGCTTGCATTGATAAATTCCTTTTTCATAAAAATCATTATATTTCCCACTAAAAGGAGCTTCTGTTCCTTTATTTAAAATTACTTTTTTTTCTTCTTCATTTAATTCTTTCATGATCTACCCTTGTAAAATAATTTTTATATTATATAATTAAAATTTCAATTTTAAATGATAAATTTTTATAATTTTCAAGAAAGTTTTAAATGCAAAAAGAATTTTTTCAAGAGCTTCAAAATATTTTATATGAAAAAAATACAAATATAAAATTTCACTCTTTTCAAAATTTTTATGAAGACTTTAAAAGCCACAAATTTATTTTTAATCACGAGAATCAAAGCATTTTCAAAAAAAATACATCACAACAAATTACCTTACTTCATCCTACGCGTATAAGAAGACCTAAATTTGTCAATTCAACTCATGCGCTTGCTAAAATAATTCATTCGGTCGCTCATATAGAATTTAATGCAATTAACCTAGCTTTAGATGCTAGTTATCGCTTTAAAAATCTACCTTTGCAATTTTATTACGATTGGCTGGAGGTAGCAGATGAGGAAATTAAACATTTCAAACTTTTAAATTCAGTACTTGAAGAACTTGGTTACAAATATGGAGATTTTCCAGTGCATGATAATTTAGAATCTGCTCTAGAAGCTACAAAAGACTCTTTAAGCTTTAGAATGGGAGTAGTTCATAGAGGTTTAGAAGCTAAAGGGCTTGATGCCAACCCCTTTGTTGTTCAAAAACTTGAAAGCTCCAATCACTCCATTAAAAATCTTTTAATGGAATATCTTGAAATTATACTTAATGATGAAATAAAACACGTTAAAAAAGGAGATACTTGGTGGAAATTTTCAAATCAAAACAAGTATGATTTTATCGAACTTTGCAAAACATTTAAACAATTCTCTCTTGCAGGAAAAAAACTTAACATTCAGGCAAGAATCAAAGCTGGTTTTACTCAAGAAGAATGCGAAGTCATTGAAAAATTTTACTCTTGATTTCTTATCTTAAATTTTGAAACAATAATGGTATATAAAACCCGAATAATTCCATAAAGCACATACAAGCTTGCTAAAATTACTAAACTTTCAAGGGGGTAAAGATATAAAAATGAAAATATTATAATTAAAATAATCAAAACTTTTAAAACGCTAGAACGATTAAAATCAAGCTTTTTAAAGCTGGGATAGCGTATATTACTTACCATTAAAAGCCCTAAAATTGCTTGAAGCACCAAAAAAACTACACCATAAGGCTTTAAAAAATCATAACTGATAAACGCATAAGTCCATATAGCACTCACAACTGCTGCAGTAGGTATAGGAAGACCTATAAAAACAGAAGGTTCATAAGTACCCGTGGTAACATTAAATCTCGCCAAACGAATGGCTCCAAAAACCACAAAAAAAGCCGTAATCAAAGATCCAAGTTTTCCAAAATCATAACCTATAGCCATATAAAAAAGAACCGCTGGAGCAACTCCAAAAGCTACTAGATCGGCTAAAGAATCAAATTCTACTCCAAATTTTGAAGTAGAATTTGTAAGTCTTGCAACACGGCCATCAAGCCCATCGCAAATCAAAGATAAAATAATATAAATCAAAGCTGTATAATAATTTCCATGTATTGAAGCTATAATAGAAATAACCCCTAAAAAAGCTGAAGCAGCTGTAAAAAGATTGGGTAAAATATAAATTAATTGCGGTCTGTTATTCATTATTTTTCCTTACGCAAAATAGCCTAACAATGAACCTGCTTTAATTTCATCATTTAAGCCTATATGAATTCTAGTATCTTTTGGTAAAAGTAAACTTATAGAGCCATTAATTAAAAAACCCATTCTATCTCCTGCTTTTAAATCATGAGAAATATTATCAAGCTTTAATTTTCTATCAAAAGAACCTGCATAAATTCGCAAGGCTATTGTTTTATTCTCTTTAACTTTTGCCAAAATAAAAGCTCTTTCATTCATCATTTTTGCAGATTTTAATTCACTGCACAAAAAAAGCCCATGTCGTAAACGAATATCTATTATAGACATTGCAAAAGGTGTATTAAAATTCCCAGCATCATAAAGAGCATTTTTAATAGTAATTTCAACACATTCACCTAAATCTTTATGATGAATATTTTCTATTTTAGCAACCCTGCCATCTATAGGTGCAAAAATAGCTTTTTCATCACTACAAACAAGTTCTCTTTTGGGTGCTCTAAAAAGAAAAATACAAATTACAATTAATGCTAATAGTAGGATGGAAAAAGAATAAAAAATCCACACAAAAATAAAAATCAAGCTTAAAATAATAAGACTTAAATATCCATCTTTTGCAATAAAATCTTTCATTCTTCTACTTTAACTTCAATTTTAACTTCTTCGAGCTCTTGCAAACGAGTTGGTAGACTATTTTGTTCCTCAAACTCTTTGATAATCTCACGCACTTTAGCGCCTTCAATAGTCTCTTCTTCATAAAGGGCTGCTACCATAGTCTCAATCGCTCCTTTATAAGTATTTAAAGTATCTTTAACATCTTTATAGCGTTCATCTAAGGTTTTCTTTACATAATCATCTAAAGATTCTGCCATCTTTTCAGAATAATCTTTTATGGTTTGTCCACCACTTAAGAAAGTATTTCTTTGTTTTTCAAGCACCATAAGTCCTGCAATTTCACTCATACCATACATAGAAATCATAGCTTTTATGATATCGGTTGCTCTTTCTAAATCATTACTTGCACCCGTTGAAATTTCACCTATAAACACTTCTTCAGCTGCACGACCACCCAAAAGTACATCTACTTCAGCGATAAGTTCATGTTTTTGCATTAAAAATTTATTTTCCTCAGGAGTATTTAAAGTATAACCTAAAGCCGCAAGACCACGCGGAATCACAGAAACCTTACTTACACGTTTTGCACCTTTGGTAGTTTCAGCGATTAAAGCATGACCACATTCATGGTAAGTAACAATTTTCTTTTCTTTTTCATTAATACGACGTGATTTCTTCTCAAGTCCTGCTATAGCTCTTTCAACAGCTTCAACTAAATCATTTTGTTCTACATATTTTTTAGAATCCCTACCCGCTAAAAGTGCCGCTTCATTAATAATATTTGCAAGATCAGCTCCTGCAAGCCCTGCGGTTAAGCGTGCTATGTCTTCTACCTTAACTTTTGGAGAGATTTTTACATCTTTCATGTGCACTTTTAAAATATCACACCTACCTTTAAAATCAGGTTTATCAACCAAAACTTGTCTATCAAACCTTCCTGGTCTTAAAAGTGCTGCATCTAAAACTTCTGGGCGATTTGTTGCTGCTAAAACAATGACTGGGGAACTTTCTGTCCCAAAACCATCCATTTCAGCTAAAAGCTGATTTAAAGTTTGTTCTCTTTCATCGTTTCCACCCATCATGCCACTTGCTGCACGACTTTTACCAATAGCATCTATTTCATCTATAAAAACAATAGCAGGAGCTTCTTTTTTTGCATTTTCAAACAAATCTCTCACACGAGAAGCACCTACACCCACAAACATTTCTATAAAAGACGAGCCTGAAACACTAAAAAACGGCACATCGGCTTCACCTGCAACTGCTTTTGCAAGCAAGGTTTTTCCTGTACCTGGAGGCCCAACAAGCAAAAGCCCTTTTGGAATTTTCGCTCCCAATTTAATATATCTTTCAGGATACTTTAAAAAATCTACAATTTCTTTTACTTCTTCTTTGGCTTCTTCAACACCAGCTACATCGCTAAATTTTACTTTAGGTTTTTCTGAATTTACAAGCTTCTTAGAACTTCCTATACCCAATATAGAACTTCCCATATTTTTTTGCATACGACTTGCCAAAAACATCCAAATACCAAAGAAAATAAATACTGGCAAAACCCATGAAAAAAGTATATCCGTAAACCAATTTGTTTCAGAATACGCACCATAAGCGATATTTTTACTATCTAGTAAACTCACAAGCTCAGGATCGTTAACTTTTTTTGCTGTATAAACAGTATTGTGAGAGCTTGAAATTGCTTTGATTGTTGTTTGTCCTATACTAACTTGATTGATTTGTCCACTTTCAATAAGCTTTTTTAACTCAGAATAAGGGACATTTTTATTTACTTCATTACCATTCAATGCCCCACCAAAAGAACCATTGCCATCAAAAAATCCCTTAAAAATAATTATCATTACAATTGCAAAAATCGCAAAAATAAAAATGGGATTTTTGTTAAAAAAATTATTACCCTGCGGATTACCCTTATTATTTGGGGTATTATTATTCATTATTTATCCTTTTTATTATTTTTATATACAAAACTACACCACTCATTGATTTGCATTTCATCAATGAGTTCTAAATCTTGAAATTTTTCTTTAATTCTTGTTGAATATTTATCTAAAATTCCCGACAAAATAAGTATAGCATTATCTTCTAAATGGTTTTTAATATCTTTTTCTAAAATTAAAATCACATCTGCAATGATATTTGCAACAATTAGGTTATATAAACCATTTGCTTTATCTATAGATCCACACCAAGTCTTATGAAAATCGACATCATTTAATCTTGCATTTTCCAAAGAACTATCGATAGCCAACTCATCAGTATCACAAATTTCGACATTACAGCCAAACTTTGCCATGATAATACCTAAAATTCCACTACCGCAACCAAGATCTAAGGCTCTTAATTTACTTTTAGAAAATTTTTGTAAAAATTTTACACAAGAATATGTGCTTTCATGATGTCCTGAGCCAAAGGCTAAGGCTGGATTAATCTTTATATTTATATAATTCTTTTTTTCTTCTTGCCAAGTGGTATGGATATAAACATTATCCACTAAAATAGGTTTTATGCCGTTTTTATATTCTTGTATCCAGTCCTTGTTTTCTTTCTCTACAAGACTTAAATTAGAAATAATTTTATGGTTTAAATTGAAAGTAGTTGTAAGTTTTTGAGCAAATATTTCAAGTGCCCATGAAAGCTCTTCTAAACTCTCATGGGATCTAATATAAACACCATTATCTTTCTCTTCTATAGCTTCTATACCCAAATCAAAAGCAAAATCAAGAAATAAATTTTTATACTGCTCTTCTACGATAAAGAACAATTCGTAATATTTTTTTTGCATTTAGAATTTTAAAAATCAGCCTTTACTCAGCTGCACCTTCTCCACTTCCTATTCCTAAAACATCTTCAAGCTTTTCTTTTAAAACTTGTGGAGTAAAAGGTTTTACAATATAGTTATTTACGCCAGCTTTTAAAGCAGTAATCACTTCAGCTTTTCCGCCCTCAGTTGTAACCATGATAATAGGCATATCTTCATATTTTTTCTCTGCTCTTACTTTTTTTACCAACTCCAAGCCATTCATTTCTGGCATATTCCAATCTGTAATTAAAACTTTTACATCTTCATTTTTAGTTAATAAATCCCAAGCTTCAACGCCATGCTCAGCTTCTAAAACATCATCGTGTCCAAGTCTTGTTAGGGTATTTTTAATAATCCTTCTCATAGTAGAACTGTCATCAACAACTAACAATTTCACAATTTCGTCCTTTCAAAGTTTTTATAGTTTTATTTTACCCTTTTTAGCCTTATTAATCAAGCTAAAAAATTTTAAAAAATAGCATTATATCATCTTTTATTTAAAATTTTACTCAAATATTATTATTTTTATACTTAACCGTAAATAAATACACACTTAAACCTAAAAGAAGCAAGCTCACTCCACCGATAAGATAAATCGCATAAATCATCTGAGAAAAATCACCAATAGCAAGTTTAAATACCAACATCAAAGCTTCTATAGCCAAAGCAATGATAATAGAACCTAAAAATCTCACCATAGTTTTTTGAATTCCGCCTTCTTCTTTTTTTGTTTTTCCTAATACTTCTTGTTCGATCAAAGTTTTTGCCAAATCGAAAATAGCTAAAGCTAAAGTTATAGCAATAGTACTTTCAAACATATGTTCTATACCTATAGCTTGATTATCAAAAAGACTAAAAAAACCTTTTTGAAATAAAAAGCAAGTAATCACAAATAAAACCAGTGCGAAACAAAAATATACCAAACGACTAAATTGAGTAAAAACAAACTCAAATTTTCCTGCTTGAATAATCCTTAAAATATCTTCAAGCTTGATATCGATACAAACAACAAAAAGCAAGTTATTTTTATCATCGTAAATTGGCATAGAAGCTGTCACGCAAAGTTCGTTGTTTAAAACCGAAGGATAAGGATCGCTTAAAACGCATCGTCTTAATTTTACAGCTCTATAAAAATAAGAACGAGTACTTCTATCCTCACCCTGCCCTATTTCATGAGCCTTATTTAAGGAAATCGCATTTTCTATTTGCATGCCTGAAATATCTAAAATATACAAAGCATCAAAAACAACAACTTCATGAGCTATTTTATCTAAAGCTGTTTTAATCGTTTCAAGGTGAATATCAGGAAGTTTATTAGGTAAATTTCTTGTTAAAATATAACTCATATAAGCTCTAGCGCGATAGCGATTATCTTCAAATCTTTGTATATCTTTTATATACATTATACACCTTCTTTATTGTGTTTAAATTCAGGCACAATCTTTAATAAAGCTTCTGAAATATCTTCACATATTTGTAAATTGTCTATCTCTTTATTAAGCCAATCAAGATCAACCTTTTCATTCTTTGCTACAAAAATACTCTCATATTGCGTTTTAGCATCATTTTCATCAATCAAAAGCTCTTCATAAAGCTTCTCGCCTTTTCTTAAGCCTGTGATTTTAATTTCTAAATCATTACGATTAGAAAGTAAAAGCATTTTTTTAGCTAAATCTATGATTTTTACAGGCTTACCCATATCCAAAACAAAAAGTTCTCCCCCTTTTGCAATAGCTCCAGCTTGTAAAACAAGTTGCACTGCCTCAGCCACAAGCATAAAATAACGCACTATATCAGGGTGTGTTAAAGTTAAAGGCTCATTATTGGCAATTTGTGCTTTAAATTTCGGTATCACACTACCACTAGAACCTAAAACATTACCAAAACGCACACAAGCAACTTCAAAATTTTCATCACTCATACTTAAAGTATAAAGCTCGCAAACTCTCTTAGTGCAACCCATAATATTTGTTGGTCGTACTGCTTTATCTGTACTTATCATCACAAATTTAGCTACTTTATTTTCTTTAGCACTATCGCATAAAATTTTAGTTCCTAAAATATTATTAATTACTGCTGAATGTGGATTTTGTTCGCAAAGAGGCACATGTTTATAAGCGGCTGCATGTAAAATAAGCTCAGGTTTATAAGTTTTTAATACCTCATCTAAACTTTGCTTATCTAAAATACTTAACAAAATAGGAGTAATTTTTTCTTTATATAAATTTAAATCATCATTGATTTTATAAAGATTATACTCACTATGATCAACCATGATAAGATGCTTAGCGCCAAATTTAATACATTGCTTACAAAGTTCACTGCCTATAGTTCCACCTGCTCCACTTACCAAAACTACCTTGTCTTTTAAAAAAGCCGCCACAGCACTATCGTCTAAATCTTTTGGTTTTCTAGCAAGCAAGTCTTCTATACTGATATCTCTTGCTTCATTTCTTGTAAAAGAAAATATTTTTACATCGCAAATACCATAAACTACAAGTTCTTCAAAAAGTTTTTTAAGTTCTTCTTGTTCAAGTCTTAAAGCAATAATGGCAGTTTTTACCCCTTGTTCTGCATAAGATTTTATTTTTTCTTTTTCTTCTACAATAAATTTATCACAATAAGTCCCTATAAGCTCTTTCCTCGCATCAACTACACCCACAGGAAAAAGCCCTAAAGAACCTTCTTTTGCGCCTTTTAACAAATGCAAAGCCTTAGAAGTTGCCCCTACTACAATACAAGGAGTTTCTTCTTCTTTCATTTTAGAAGGTTTAAAATCCACAAGCATTCTTTTGCTAATTCTTAAAGTACCTATAAACATATATGAAAGAACAAAATCTATCACAATAGCACTTCTTGGAAAAGGATTAAAAAAATCACTAAAAAAATAAAAAATAAGAAAAAAACAAAACTCAGCTAAAAGCAAAGCAATAAAAATTTTTCTTGCTTCATTGAGAGAAAAAAATCTCCAAGCTACTTTATAAATTCTAAAAACAAACAAAAATAAAAGTTTTAAAACAAGCAAAATAATAGCAGAAATCATCATACCATGATAAAAAATACTCGGAATATCTCCACTAAATCTCAAAGAAAAAGCCAGATAAACGCTAAGTAAAATTAAAACAATATCTGAAGTTAAAAAAAATGCTAATCTTTTGCTTTTATAAAAAATCATTTTAAGCCTTTATGCTCTTTAAGATCAGTTTTGAAATTTGATAAACATCATCTTTACTCATCGCCGTGCCACTTGGCAAACAAATTCCTTTTTGGAAAAATAGCTCACTATTGCCATTAAGATAAGCCTTAGCTCCTTTAAATACTTCTTGAGTGTGCATAGCTTTCCATAATGGTCTTGTTTCTATTTGTTCATTTTTCAAATCTTCTATGAGTTTTGAAATTTTTGGATGCAAAGCGATATTTTTTTGACTGATATTTATATCTTTTTGACAAGCATTAAGTTCATTTTTATCAAAATCAATCAAAGCTGTACTTAACCAGCGATTGCTTCTTGAATTTTCTAATTCATCTAAAAAGCTAAAATGCTCTCCTAAAAATTCTTTATACCACTCATAAATTTCTCTTTTTTTAAGCACTCTTTGTTCTAAAACCTCTATTTGTGCTACGCCAATAGCTCCTAAAACATTGCTTAAACGGTAATTATAACCATAATCTAAATGTTCATAATGCAAACAATTTTCCCTTGCTTGAGTGCTATAAAATCTTGCTTTTTCAATCTTTTCTTTATTTTTTCCTATAAGCATACCTCCACCTGAAGTGGTGATGATTTTATTGCCATTATAAGAATAAGCTCCAAATTCTCCAAAAGTTCCTAAAGCTTTATTCTTATAAAAACTTCCTAAAGCTTCGGCAGCATCTTCGATTAAAACAATTTCATTTTCTTTGCAAATTTTAACAATCTCATCCATTTTTGCAGCATTGCCATAAAGATGAGTTAAAATCAATGCTTTTGGTTTTTTTTCACATTCTTTAATAGCAAGTTTTAACAAATCTACATCAATATTATAAGTTTCATCACAATCTATAAATACAGGCTTTGCTTTAAGATAACAAATAGGCGCCACTGAAGCGATAAAAGTAAAAGAAGAAGCTAAAACGATATCATCTTGTTTTACCCCTGCCACCCTTAAAGCTAAATGCAAAGCCGCTGTAGCTGAATTTAAAGCTAAGGCATTTTCACTTTTGCTATAATCTTTTACACTTTGCTCAAAGCGATTTACAAATTCACCCAAAGGTGCTATATAATTGCTTTTGAAAACTTCTTCTATGTATTTTAATTCATTACCACCCATATGCGGAGGAGAAAGAAAAAATCTCATTTTTTATCCTTTATATAAAGCAGAATTTTTTATCCTTATATATTTTATCTAAAAAAAATTACCAAGATTCAAATATTTAAATTCTTTTTATAGTCAAAGCTTGTTTTCATACCAATTTTTAAGCTTTTCTAAGTCTTCTTTTTTATAAATACTTTCAAAGCATTTAAGGAGTATTTTATTTTTTGTTTTGATAACAAAACAAACTTCAACTTGATTTAAAAATTTCATTTTTTCTATTTTAACAATTTCCAAATCTTCTCGTTTTATAAAATACATATAAAAAAGATTAAATTTACTAACTATATAAATTCCATTTTCACAAACTATTGCTAAATTTATAACGTACATCAACAATAATAACATACCTGTTATCACAGAAGAAACTGATACTTGCAAACTCCAAAGTGTTTTTAAATTTTCATTTTCTAATTCAAAGAAAAAAAGAAGTTGATAAAAACCTTCAAAATTATACCAAATTCCTATTAATCCACCCAAAAAAGCAGCAATACCTGTATATTTTACAATCCTACTATTTTTAGAATTTACATTTGCTTTAAGACTAAAAAGTTTTTTGTGTTTTAAAGAATTTTTCAAAGGAAATATGTAGCATATTAGACATATGGTTAGTAAATTAATGACAATCCACCCCAAAGGCGAAGGATTTACTATATAGTGAACAACAAGATTGTTATTAAAATGCAATTTACATCCTTTTTGCAGGTATTCCTATAAAAACACCTTTTTCATCTTGACTTTTAACCAAAGTTGCTCCACCACCTAAAATACTACCATCTGCTAAGCTTAAATTAGGCAAAACACAAGAATTAATCCCTAAAAAACAATTTTTACCGATTTTTACATTGCCCGCACATTTAGCCCCCACACTCACATGAGAAAATTCCCCTATCACGCATTCATGTTCAATCACGCTTGAAGTATTTAAAATCACGCCTTTTTCTATTTTGGCTTTAGCATTAACTACTACATAAGGCATGATTAAAATTCCTGCATTTTCTTCCACACTTGCACTAGAACTTATAAGCGCGCTTTTATGAATAAGATTAACGATTTTAAAGCCATTTTCTAAAATTTTTTGATAAATCTTTTTTCGAATTTCATTGTTTCCTATGGCTATAAAAAAATCATATTTAGGTAAGGTGCTTTCAAATTTCATTCCTTTAAAATCATCTAAAAAAATACATTCTTTATAACCCATATTTTTAGCCACATCTTCACAAACAAGCCCATGACCACTAGCACCATAAATATAAATTTTTTCAGTTCTTGCCATTAAATTTCTCTGTTGTAACATGGCCTTCTTTGCTTACCCCACTTCGTTTTAAAACCTTTAAGGCTGTTAAAAATATGATTTTTAAATCAAGTAAAAAAGAAATATTTTTCACATAATACACATCAAGTTCGAATTTTTTCTGCCAAGAAATAGCATTTCTTCCATTTACCTGCGCCCATCCTGTTATACCTGGACGCACTTTATGACGCAATTTTTGCTCTTCATTATAAAGGGGTAAATACTCAACCAAAAGAGGCCTAGGTCCCACAAAACTCATATCCCCTTTTAAAACATTAAAAAGTTGCAAAAGCTCATCCAAACTTAAGCTTCTAACAATTTTTCCAAAAGCTTTCAAACGCAATTCATCGCTCAATAACTCACCCTTTTCATCTCTTTCATCACTCATGGTTTTAAATTTATAAATTTTAAAAATTTTTTCATCTAACCCAGGGCGATTTTGGGTAAAAATTACACTTCCTTGAGTGATTTTTAAAAGTAAAGCAGTGATTAAAATCACCGGAGAAAAAAGTACTAAAAGCACTAAAGCTAAAATAAAATCAAAAATTCTTTTAAAAACTTTTTCATACATTCTTAATTACCCTATCATAAAGTTTTAAATAACGCTGTGCGATATTATTTTCATCGTATTGCAAAACATCTTGGGCGGCATTTTTAGCTAAATTTATTCTTAATTTTTCATCTTCTAATAAAAGTGAAATTTTTTCGCTTAAATCCTTGGCATCTTTTGTTTTTGCCCAAAGTCCATCATAAGCATTAGAAATAGCCTCCACACAACCTTCGCAGTCACTTACCACTATAGCCTTACCACAAGCTTTTGCCTCCAAAACACTTACAGGAAAGCCTTCTTTATAGCTTGGTAAAACAAAAATATCACAATTTTGCAAAAGCTCGACTATATCACTTCTAGCACCCAAATAATGCACCACACCCAAGTTTAAAAACTCCAAACTTGCACAAGAAGGATTTTCATCTCTTCCACCAACTAAAACAAAATTTGCTTTGTCTTTTAGCATAGCAGCACTTTCATAAAATTCTTTTACACCTTTATGCCATAAAGCTCTTGCTATCATAAGCACAATGGGTTTTTTATCTATGTTTAAATTTTTCCAAAAAAGCTCTTTTTTTTCCGATTCTACATAAATAGGAAAAAATTTTTTTAAATTGATCCCTACAGATTTTATCACACAAATTTTATTTTCCTTAAGTCCTAAATTCCGCATAAACTCAGCATTACTTTCATTGACAAAAATAAATTGGTGTGCAAATTTAAAACTTAATTTATAAAGATTATTAATAACAAAACGCACTAAATTTGCCTTAAAACCTTGATCTATATAAAAAGAACCCAAGCCTTCTACTAAGGCAAAACGATAAGGAATTTTTGCCCATTTTGCCGCTAAAATTCCAAAGGTATTGCTTTTATGTGCCGCACTTTGAATAAGATCAAGATTTAAATTTTTCAAAACCTTAGCAAGATAAAAAAAATTCTTTAAAACCACAAAAGGATTTAAGCTAGCTCTTGAAAGCTCATAAACAATTACTTTTAAGCCAAGATCTCTAAGTTTTTGCGTGTATTCATCTTGTGGCACTATAACAAAAACTTCATCTTTTCTATCTTTTAATGCTTTTATAATAGGCATTCTAAAATGATAAATACTTGCTCCTGCATGTGATAAAAATCCTATTCTCATTTTCAACCCTTAAATTTTAAGTTTAAAAACCTTAGCATCTCTAGAATTAATCACCAAGTCAAATAAATTCTTATCATAATTTCCTAAAAAAAACATTTGCACATAAGCACTATTAAACATGGTTTTATCCATTAAAATAAATTGTGCGTAAGGAATAGCACTATCCTTTAAATAAAAAATATAAAACTGAGCCTTATCATCGATTGGAGTGATTTTGTATTCACCTTGTTTAATAGAATTAATCTCTACGATACTATTTACAGAAACCACATTATCACCTATTTTAAAACTTCTAAAATCATCGCTTAAAACCACTCCGTTGCTAAGATAAATTTCTCCATTTTTAACATCAAGTGGATAAGCTGTGCTAAAGGTAAAAGGTTTATCCAAAACCCCTGTATCTAAATTAATAAAAGAAAAACTAGCCACCGTAGAAAAAATCAAAGACATTCTAGCAGGCATATAAAGATAAATATCACGAGTTTTTGGCGTATCGATTTTAAAATCAGGTTTTGATAATGAAGCTAGAAACAAATCCACATTGCTTTGATTATAATCTTTCATCATGGCTTGTAAAATGTCTGTTTTTAAAATATCATTTTGCGGAGCATAAAAGCTTTTTTCTGTATATTCTACACTAAGTCTTGCCATATTAGCTGCAGCTTGTTCATCTTTGCTTAAAGCAAAAGAAGGGAAAAAATTATCCTTACCTAAATGCTTTCCACCATCTACTAAAGTTTTCACATCGCTATAATAACGCACAGGATAACCATAATCCCACCAAGTTACCACATAATCTTCTCTATTTGCTATATTCTTTAATTGATTTAATAATGATGCTTCATTTTGAGAAAAAACTGTTGGTGCTTTATAGTTGTAAATATGGATAAATACTGGAGCTAAAGTCAAAATAGTTGCAAAAACAATACAAACATTTGAAGTTAATTGGCTATATTTTTTAACCAATATAGCCTTAAACTCGCTCAATAAAAAACCAAATCCTAAGGCCATTACAGGTACAGAATAAATGGTAAATCTAAGCCCCCCTTTTAAGGCTAAAAACCCAAGCACCAATATAGGTAAAGCCATAATCATACTTTTATGTTTTCTCAAAAGCCATACAAAACCAAACAAAGAAAACAAGAAAACAATTTCACTACCACTAATTCTTCGCATAAATTCGCTAAGATCTACATTTTCAACTTCTTGTATGGTTTGATTGACATTAAAATACATAAAGCCCTGTGTTAAATTCGCACTTTCATCACTTCTAAAAATATAAAATTTAAGCTGATAAAGTATGGGATCAACCCCACCGCTTAAAATCAAAAATATCAAAGTTGCACTACCTAAAATTCCTATAATCATAAAATTTAAGCGTTTTTGCTCTAAGGCGAATAAAGCAAAAAGTATTACTATAATGGCACTTTGATAAAACCATGCTATATTTGAAAGAGTAAGAGAAGACAAAATCACAGCTATATAAAAAATCTTTTCTTTTCTATGAAAAATAAGTGTATAAATTAAAAAAAGTCCAATTAAAGCTACATTTAAAGTATAACTTGAAGGATACCACCAAAGATAAATTCCTATAAATAACGGCAAGGCAATCAATGAAAAAAAGTCTTTTTTTAAAATCATTCTTACCATAAAAAATAAAATAAACATAGGTAAAACAATTACCAGCATATCCGTATCATAATACCCACTCATAGTGCGATTATAATAACTGTTTGCTATACTTGCTAAAAGAGCAGCTACAAAGCCCATTAAAGGACGTTTGTATTCATTAGCTAGCAAAATAATAGGAATCACCACCAAAGAAGATAAAAAAGTACTCATATATAAAATGATACTTTCAAAAGAAAAAGGTGTGACTTTATAAAGCCAATAAGTAAGCGTAGATAGAGAAGATCCATAATAACTCAAATCATTAGGCTGATGAAAACCTGCTATCATATCTCTTGCGCCCTCAGCAAAGGCATAGCCATCGTTTGAAATGATCATTAATTGATTATTGAAAAAATACTCATTAAACTCACTTGCCCACCAAACCCAATAAAACCTGCAAAATACACTAAAAACATAAGCTAATATAATCATCACAAACAAAACTAAATAAGGGTTTCTTAAATACTCTTTTTTCAACATCTTCTATCCTAATAAATATTTCAAAGCATCGCGTGCAATTTTTACTTTATCAAAGGCCTTAGCCCTAGTTTTAGCCTTATTTTTATACGCTTTTCTTAATTTATCATCTTCAAGCATAGTCTTTAAACCCTGAAACATGGAGTTTTCATTATCTACTTCTACTAAAAGTCCAAATTCATCATCGCCAAAAAGCTCTCTTGCACCACTTTTATGATCAGTGCAAACCACCGCACAAGAACAAGCTAAGCTTTCAATTAAAACATTTGAAAAACCTTCAAACACAGAAGCAAAAGCAAAAAATTCGCATTTAGCCATGTATTTATAAGGATTATTATCAAATCCTAAAAGCAAAACCTTTTCTTCTAAATTTAACTCTTTAATCAAAGCTAAAAGCTCATCTTTAAGCACACCTTCACCTAAAATCACAAGCTTTAAATCTGTTTTCAATCTTGCATAAGCACGAATTAATAAAGCATGATTTTTACCTTTATCAAGCCTGCCTACACTTAAAATAAATTTATCTTTTAAAGCTACATCTTCAAGAGCTTTTTGCTCTATATTTTCTAAATCGATGGCATTGTATAAAATTTCACATTTTTTTGGATTTATACTAAAATTTTGCACTAAATCTTCTAAATTTCCCTTAGAATTAGGCAAGATTAAATCAGCTTTTGGGTAAAGCAAAGAAATTAAAAATTTATTTGCCAAAGAATTAAAATTATTTTTCGCATACATCACACTTGGCGTAGTGCATTCATTGATCACAAGGCGAGTTTTGTTTCCAAACATTCTTGCCATTAAGGCTATATAATTAGGTCGATTTAAAAAAACAAATTCTGTATCAATGCCTAAATTTCTGCAAAGTTTTTTATATTTTAAAGCCAAAAAAGGTAGTTTTAAAAATTTCAAAATAGGATTTTCACTAGGTTTTGAACATTCTAAAAAATGAATTTGACACTCTGGAATTTCATAAGAAATTTTATCATTCATCAAGATCAAATGCACTTCAAATTTCAAACTTAAAATAGGCAATAAAGTCGCCACAACTCTTTCAGCACCACCACTTCCTAAAGAATAAATAAAAATGCCTAATTTTTGCATAAAGCCACCCGAATTTTTGATAATTTTTCAATCATATTATTTGGAATTATACTTAAAATGAGTAATATCAAAGCAGGAGCGTTGATTTTTATACTCAGGCTTTTAAACAAACATTTATAAAGAGCTTTATAATTTTTCGCCAGTTTTGCATAATAAGCTGCCATTTTATAATAACTCGCACAAGTTTTTTTATAATCTTTATCCTTACTCATTCTAAGTTCATTTTCTAAAATTTTAGCAAGCTCTAAATATCCCAAATACACCCTATAAGCATTTTTACTCGCACCTAAAGTCACGCTATCTTGCCTAAAAATCCTATAAATCCTAAAAGCCTTATGGATATAAAAACTTTTTTCCTTGTATAAATTTACCCAAAGCGTGGCTTCATTGCCATAAAATTCTTCATTAAAACGCTTGTTTTCAAGTAGAGATTTTTTAAAAACAGAAAAAAACTCTCCGCTAAATTTAGCCATTAAAAAATCTTTTTTAGAAATTTCACTATCTTTTTCCAAGCCCTTGCCGCTAAATTCCTTGCTTAAATTTCCTTCTTTTTCTATCAAACAATTTCCAAAAACATGAGCATAACCCTCATTTGCTTTTTGCATCAAGGTACTTAAAGCCTCGGATAAAAGCTCATCATCATCATCTAAAAAAGTTACAAACTCGCCACCTGCTTGATCTAAGCCATTGTTTTTATTGCCATTTGGACCTTGTTTGTAATTTTGATTTAAAAAATACTTAATGCGATCATCATCTTTTTGTAAATTTTGCACCACACTTTTAGTATCATCGCTAGAATTATCATCACTTACAATAATTTCTAAATCTTTAAAATCTTGATTTTGTATGCTTTTAATAGCCTTTTCTAACAAAACTTGACGATTAAAAGTTGGTACTATAACAGAAAGTTTAGGCATTTTTAACCTCGACTATAAGCTTAAGCCATTCTTCTTTGATATGAGAAATTTCAAAATCTTTACACCTTTGTTTGGCATTATTTACAAGTTCTTTTCTAAAATTTTCATCATTTAAAACAAGTTCGAGTTTTTTAGCAAGTGCTATTTCATCATCACAACCTACCAAAAGTCCATCATGATTATCTTTGATTAAATCCTTAGCACCATTATAATAAGAACTTGAAATTCTACAAATCTCAAAATACAAACTTTCAATTAAAACCGTTGGCAAACCCTCTACAAAAGAACAAAGGCAAAGTGCTTTTGCTTTTTCATAAAGAGCCTTGACATTTTCAACGCGTCCTAAAAAATCAACTTTTATTCCTAAAGATTTTACCTTATATTCAAGTTCTTGCCTTAACTCTCCATCTCCTGCTATAACAAATTTATAATTTTCTTGCAAATTTTTATCCAAATGCGCTATAGCTTTTAAAAACATTGCAGGGTTTTTGTTGTGATCTAAACGCCCTATAAAAAGAACTACATTTTCTTTTTCAAAACTAGAATCAAAAGGAATTTCTTCGCTAAAATGGCAAGGGTTTAATAAAAGCTTAACCCTTTTTACAAATCTTTCATAATACACCTTATCACTGCTTCCAAGCACACTTAAAGCATCACAAAAAGGATAACTTACTCTTCTTAAAAAACGCCAAGTTTTAGGTTTTAAATACGCTTCATTACTATGCTCACTTATAATGAGTGGAGTTTTAAGCCCTATTTTCGCAATAATACAAGCAATATTAGTCGTATCCAAAAAAGAAATAAAAACATCAGCCTTGCTTTCTTTTAAAGCCTTTCTTAAGGCAAAAAATTTCTTAAAACGACTTGCGATTTTATGATAAAGTGTGTCAAATATAAATTGTTCCAAACTTGTAACTTTAACTTCATTTTCAAGCTTATAAAAAGATTCTCCTGCGTGAAATTTAATAATACTTACTTCATGCTCTTTACAAAGTGCATTAGCTAAAGTTACCAAAACACGCTCAGCGCCTCCTGAATTTAAAGTTGCGATAATAAAGCTTATTTTCATCATTTCTCCTCTTTAAGCTTACCGTGTTCTAAACGATAAACCTTATCACATTGCGTTATCGTAGAAAGGCGATGTGCGATAATAATCATGGTTTTATCTTTAGAAATTTTATAAATTTCATCCATGATTTTTGCTTCACTTTGAGTATCAAGCGCAGAAGTTGCTTCATCAAGCACTAAAATTTCAGGCTCTAGATATAAAGCTCTTGCTATAGCTATGCGTTGTTTTTGTCCCCCGCTTAAATTACTCCCCCCATCACCTACTTTTGTTTGCACTCCTTGAGGTAAATTTTTTATAAAATGCTCTAAATTTGCTTGCTTGATAACCCTGTTAAGTTTTTCTTCATCAACCGCATCTGTAAAAGTGATGTTTTTAGCTATGCTGTCATTAAAAAGATAGATATTTTGTGGGATATAGCCTATTTTTTGGCGATAATTTTTTGCATTACTTGCATTTAACTCTTGCTTATCAATTAAAATTTGCCCTTCTTTTGGTTTTAAAAGTCCTATGATAAGATCTACTAAGGTACTTTTTCCGCAACCACTCTCCCCTATAAAAGCGATTTTTTCGCCTTTTTTAATGTTTAAGTTAAGATTTTTAAATAAATATTTTTTTCCCTCATAACCAAAGCTAAGATTGCAAATTTTAAGCTCTTGATTAAAGCTTAATTTTTCCTCGCCCAAATTTTCTTCTTCTTGTCTTAAATTTTGATAAATAATATCCAAAGAAGAATGATAATAAAGCAAATCATGATAACTTGTGATAATACGATTTGCGCTTGGCATTAAGCGATAAAGCGCTAAAACAAAAATAGAAATCGTGGATAAAATACCTGAAATATCACTTTCATTTTTCAAAACCAAAAATACCACGATAAAAACAAGTACGCAAAAACCTATTCCTTCAAGATAAATTCTAGGCACCGCAGCTACGCTTTCATTGATAATATTCGCTTTAGAAAAAGCTTCACTTTGTGCTTTAAAAAGGCTTAATACTCCATCTTCTTTGGTTTTAAGCTTGATAAATTTGAAATTATTTAAATTTGTATTTAAAATTTCAAAGAAATTTTTCATCGCTTCTTCACGTTTTAGTCCTGCTTTTTTAATGATAGGACTTAAAATTTTCACTAAAATAAAGGCATTTAATACCATAAAAATACTTAAAAATAAAGTGATTTTATAATTAATCAAAAGCATTAAAGCATAAAGCAAAAGCACTACAAAAATTTCACTCATCAAAAGTAAAAATGATGAAATCATAGTGCTTAGATTATAAACTTCCCCTGTAATGGACTTTAAAATTTCAGATTGATTTTTTTGAGTAAATTTTTCATAATTAATATTTAAAAATTTAGAAAAAACCTTATAAGCAATCGCGTGATAACGCCCTTTAGAAAATCTTGCCAAAAGATGAAAATAATACGCATTTAACAAAGCTCTAAACACATAAAAAACAATAAGCCCCACTCCAAAATAAACAATGATTTCAAAAACAGGGATATTAAGATATTCTTTTAGGCTGATTAAATATTTATTACGATCAAAATAAGAAAAATCACTAGCCAAAGTGATAAAAGGCATTACTAAAGAAATTGCAAAAGTTTCCATAAAAGAAACAAATACTGAAAAAACAAGCAAGAAAAATAAAAAATTTTTATCTTCCTTGCTTAAAATAAAAAAAAGTTTTTTTAACACTGTTTTTCCCAATCAAAAGCAGATTTACAAATAAGCTCTAAATCATCGTATTTAGGCTGCCAAGAAGTAAGATTTCTGATTTTACTTGCATCAGAAATCAACACACTAGGATCGCCCGCACGGCGTGGGGCAAGTTCTACTTTAAAATCCACTCCACTAACTTTTTTCATCGCTCCAATCACTTCTTTTACACTAAAACCATGTCCATAACCTACATTAAAAACATTGCTTTCATTCTCTTGTAAATAATCCAAAGCTGCTAAATGCGCGCTTGAAATATCATCTACATGGATAAAATCTCTTATGCAAGTACCATCTTTTGTATCATAATCATCGCCAAATATGAAAAGTTTTTCACGTTTTCCTGCGGCACATTCAGCTGCAACTTTTATAAGCAAAGTCGCTTTTGGATAGCGTTGTCCTAAAGTATAATCCATGCAAGCACCTGCAACATTAAAATATCTTAAAATACAATGCTTAAATTCAGGATTTGCCATACTTGCATCACGCAAAACTTCTTCGCTCATAAGCTTACTACGACCATAAGGATTAATAGGCACTAAAGGGCTTGTTTCGCTCACAACAGGAGTTTGTGGTTCGCCATAAGTGGCTGCCGTTGAAGAAAATATAAATTTATTCACTCCAGTTTGCAAACAAGTTTCGATGAGATTTGTCGTATTAACAGTGTTGTTCATATAATATTTTAAAGGGTTTTGCATACTTTCAAAAACTTCAATGCTTGCTGCAAAATGCACAATAGCGTCAAATTTTTCTCTCTCAAACAATGCTTTTACACCTTGAAAATCACTTAAATCTTGTTCAAAAAATTTAAAAGCTCTTATTTTTTGCAAATCTTCTATTGCGATTTTAGAGCCCTTAGAAAGATTATCTAAAACACAAATTTCATGATCTGTTTTTAAAAATTGTCTTAAAGTATGAGAACCAATATAACCTGCGCCACCGCTAATAAGAATTTTCATCATCATTCCTTTTTTTAAAAATGTCAAAAATAAATTTTAATATATTTTCTTAAATACTTAAGATTGAACTTTTGAAATTTCACTCTCACAAGCTTTTGCGAAAACTTCTGTATAAGAACGATCTGATTTTTTCGCACGCAAAAAATCCCTCATATAAGAAAGAAAATCAACATAATCTTCTTCACTAACATTACCTTTAATAAATTCATATTTTAAAAAAAGCATATAGGTATTTAAAACATCACTTTCACAATATTCGTGGATTTTTTCAAGTTCATTTTCATAAAAAAGCTTCATTACCTCATCGCCATGCACATCATATTTTCCTGGCAAACCCACCATAGAACAAAGTGTATCAAGCTTTATTCCACGCCCATTAGATCCTAAGGATTCTAATAAATCACAATGTTTTAATTCTGAAAATCTAGTTTTATAATTATTCCATTTATCGCTTTGAGTATCTAAATAAGTTGCTGCTTTTAAATTGTATTTTAAAGCCCTTAAAACAAGAACAGGCATATCGAAATTTTTACCATTAAAGCTGACTAATTTTGGCTCATAATTTTCTATAAAATTGAAAAAATTCTCAATCATTTCTTTTTCATTTTGCCCATCAATTTTATTTACTTTGATAAATTTTCCAAAATTATCACTTAAAACCGCACAAATACTGATAATTTTATGATAAGGCAAAGGCAAAAACTCACTCCCGCTTTGTTCTTTTTGCCACTGAAGTGCTTTTAAACTTACCTCTAAATCACTTCCTTCAAAACCCAAAGTTTTGCGGATAAGCTCAACATCTGGCACACTCTCACAATCAAAAACACAAATATAACCTTCATTTTTTGCCATTTTTAACCTTTTTTTAAATAATTTCGCTAAAATCATAGCAAAAAATTTTAAAATATTAGGCTTTTAATGAAAATAGCAATTGTTCGTTTGTCAGCACTTGGTGATATTATACAAAGTGCCGTGGTTTTGCAATTTATCAAAAATTTTAAAAAAGATATAGAAATTCATTGGTTTGTAGATGAAAAATTTGAAGGCATACTTAAAAACCATCCTTTAATAGACAAACTCTATGCCCTGCCCTTAAAAGACAAAAAAATTTTAAAAAGCCTAAAAATTCTTCTTAAAGCAAGAAAAAACAACTATAATGCAGTAATAGATCTACAAGGGCTCATAAAATCTGCTATTGTAAGTCGAATTTTAAGTAGAAATAATTTTGGTTTTGATAAAAATAGTCTTAAAGAAAGTTTTGCTCATAATTTCTACAACCAAAAACTTGAGTTAGATTACAATGAAAATGTATTTGTAAGATACTTAAGTCTTACCTCCTTTATGTTAAATACTGATTTTAATGTTAAAAATTTAGCCTTTAAGCAAGATATTTTTAGCGTAGATGAAAATTTAAAACAACTCTTAAACAATAAACTCAAGCTCGACAAAAACGAAAAAAACATACTCATACACGTGGGTTCAAGTGTAGAAAATAAAATCTATCCTAAAACCAAACTTGCTATACTTTGCAAACTTTTAATCAATGAATTTCAACAAGCAAAAATTTGGCTCGCTTGGGGAAATGTAAAAGAATACGAATTTGCTAAAGAGGTTTTAAATCTTAGTGGTATTGATGAAACACATATAGAATTAGCGCCAAAATTTAATCTTGAAGAGCTAATGGCTTTTACAAAAATGATGGATCTTATCATAGGAAATGATAGTGGTCCAACACATTTAGCTTTTGCTTTAAATAAGGCATCTATTACGATTTTTGGTGCAACACCAAGCTACCGCAATGCTTTTCAAACTCATATCAATAAAATCATTGATGCAGGTAAAAAAATCCAAAATGCCAAGCATATCGATAAAAGTGATTTTTGTATCACGCGTATAGAAGAAGAAGATATCTTCAATCTTGCCAAAGGCTTACTTAATGAAAAATAGCGATAGAATATATCTTAGTCTTTATTATATTTTGAAATTTTTTATTACTTTTATGCCTGAGTGTATCTTGCATTTTTTAGCTTTGATTGTAGCAAGAATCACTTTTCATCTTAACAAAAAACATCGCAAAATCATCGATACAAATTTGCAAATCTGCTTCCCTCAATACACTCAAAAAGAACGCGATAAATTGTCTTTGAAAATTTATGAAAATTTTGCTCAATTTGGAATTGATTGTTTGCAAAATCAAAACACCACCAAAGAAAAAATTCTCAATAAAGTAAATTTCATCAATGAAAATTTACTTATAGACGCTCTAGCTTTAAAGCGTCCTATTATCTTCACAACTGCACACTATGGAAACTGGGAAATTTTAAGCCTTGCTTATGCGGCTAAATATGGTGCGATTGCCATAGTAGGAAAAAAGTTAAAAAGTGAAGTTATGTATGAAATTTTAAGCCAAAGTCGCACCCAATTTGACATAGAACTTATCGACAAAAAAGGCGGTATAAGACAAATGCTAAGTGCTCTAAAAAAGGAGCGAGCTTTGGGAATTTTAACTGATCAAGACTGCGTAGAAAACGAAAGCGTAAGATTAAAATTTTTTAACAAAGAAGTGAATTATCAAATGGGAGCAAGCCTTATCGCACAAAGAAGCAATGCTTTGATCATCCCTGTTTATGCCTATAAAGAAGATGGTAAATTTTGCATAGAGTTTTTTAAAGCAAAAGATTCTCAAAATGCAAGCTTAGAAGAACTGACACTTTATCAAGCACAAAGTTGCGAAGAAATGATTAAAAAAAGACCTTGGGAATATTTTTTTTTCCATAGACGCTTTGCAAGTTATAATGAGGAAATTTACAAGGATGCAAAATGAATCTAAAGCAAATAAGCGTTATTATCATCGTAAAAAATGCTGAGCAAACTTTGCTTGAGTGCTTAAATTCTTTAAAAGATTTTGATGAAATTATTTTACTTAACAATGAAAGCAGTGATAATACCCTAAATATAGCTAATGAATTTAAAAAAGATTTTGCTAATTTGCACATTTACTACAGTGCTTTTATAGGCTTTGGAGCCTTAAAAAACCTTGCTTTAAGCTATGCAAAAAATGATTGGATTTTAAGCATTGATGCTGATGAAGTGCTTGAAAATGAGTGTATTAACGAACTTAAAAACTTAGAATTTAAAAAAGAAGATATCATCGCGCTTAGTCGTAAAAATCTCTATAAAGGCGAATGGATAAAGGCATGTGGTTGGTGGCCTGATTATGTTTTAAGGATTTTTAATAAAAATTTCACTCGTTTTAATGATAATTTAGTACATGAAAGTCTTATTCTACCAAGCAATGCTAAAAAAATTCATCTTAAAAATGGATTAAGGCATTATGCTTTTAGAGATATTTCTCACTTAATTAATAAAATGCAGTACTACTCAAGCCTTTGGACAAAACAAAATATACACAAAAAAAGTGGTGTTTTAAAAGCAAATTTAAGAGCTTTTTGGACTTTTTTTAGAAATTATTTTTTAAAAAGTGGCTTTTTATACGGCTATAAAGGCTTTATAATTAGCGTTTGCAATGCCTTAGGGGTATTTTTTAAATACATGAAATTATATGAACTTCAAAGACAAAAGCCAGAAACTTGTGCTTTAATAATAACAACCTATAATCAAAAAGAACGCCTTAAATTAGTACTTGATAGTGTTAAAAATCTAGCCTTTTTACCCAATGAAGTTTTAATCGCAGATGATGGTAGCAAAGAAGATACGGCAAGGCTTATTGAAGAATATCAAAAAGATTTTCCTTGCTCTTTAAAACACATTTGGCAAGAAGATGAGGGTTTTCGTGCTGCAAAAAGTAGAAATAATGCTATTAAAGCTTCTAAAAGTGAATATATAATTTTAATTGATGGTGATATGATTTTAGAAAAAGACTTTGTAAAAAATCATTTAGAATTTGCGAAACGCAAAGTAATTTTACAAGGTTCAAGAGTAATTTTAAATAAAAATGAAAGCGAAGAAATCTTAAAAAACAATAATTATAGTTTAGCTTTTAATAAAAAAGATTTTAAAAGTTCTAAAAATTCTTTTTTAGCTAAAATTATCTATAAATTTTCAAAAATAGAGCAAAAATTTTTTGATACCAAGGAAATAGTAAGGGGCAGTAAAACCTGTAATATGAGTTTTTTTAAAACTGATTTTGATGAACTTGATGGTTTTAATGAAAATTTTATTGGTTGGGGTAGAGAAGATAGCGAATTTGTTGCTAGATTTTTATTTAATAAAGGTATTTTTAGACGCTTAAAATTTAAAGCTATTGCTTATCATATTTATCACGAAGAAAATAGCAAAAAAATGCTTGAAAGCAATCATCAAATTTATTTAGATACCATCAAAAATAAAAAGATTTCTTGGAAAGGTTAAAATCAATGAAAAAAGTTGGTGTGATTGTACCTATATACAATGTAAAAAATTTTTTAAAAGAATGCCTAGAAAGCATAATTAATCAAAGCTTTAACAATTTAGAAATCATACTAGTTAATGATGGAAGCACTGATAAAAACTCTTTTGAGATCGCAAAAGAGTATGCCTTAAAAGATCAAAGAATTACTCTTTTTGATAAAGAAAATGGAGGGCTTAGTTCAGCTAGAAATACGGGACTCGAATATTTTTATAAAGAATATAAGCTTGAGTTTTCAGATGAAAAAGATGATTTTTATACTTTTATAATTGCCAATGAAAATCCACAAAATGTTTATAAAATTTACAAAAGAAAAAATGCTTGCAAAGATAAAATTTTAAAAATTCCTAATATTGATTACTTAATTTTTTTAGATTCTGATAATTCTTGGGAAAAAGATTGCATAAAAGAGTGTGTTAAAAAAATGCAAGGTATAGATGTGTTATGGTTCGATCATTTATGTATTTACGAAAAAGAAATTAAAAACAAAGGGCAAAATACAAGAATGCAAATTTTTCAATATAAAGAAGAATGTATTATAAGCCCAAAAGATTATGCCCAAAGAGCTCTAAAAGTTGGCTCAAGAGATATTTCCTTTAGTTGGGGCGGAATGATTGATTTTAATTTTTTAAAACAAATTAAGCTTAAATTTATAAATTACATTATCAATGAAGATATACATTTTGGCATGATTCTTTTTGCTAGCGCGAACATGATTTATGTCTTGCCAAAAAAACTCTATAAATGCTTACTTAGAACAAATAGTATTTCAAATCATGATAAAAAAGTAACCAAAGCCAATATTTCTCATTATTATAAAGATATTTATAGAGCTTTTGATGAAGATGCCAAACTAGCTAAAGAATATTTAAAACTAGCAAGCAGAGTAATTACCATGTTAAAACTTATAGATTTCTTTCAAAATAAACTAGAAAACGAAAATAGTAAAGCTATAAAAAAAGTTTTTTTACCATTTTATGCAAAAAAGGCTTTGAAATTTAACAAAACAAATCTTGATCCTTTAAATCTTAAAAGTGAACTAGATAAAATCAAGCCCTTTGTACACAATATTTTGCCTTATGATATATGGAAAATTTTACAAAGAATTAAAAATATTTTTAATTAACTTGCATAATGATTTTATCTATATAAGAGTCTTTTTTTACACTTCTAAAATGCGTTAGTTTATGTAAAAAACTTTGTTTTTTAATCTCCTCCCAAAGCTTATTATCAAATTTATCCTTAGCATAAAATTGCAATAAATGGCATTCTATATCACTTTTATTTTCAAAGGTTTCATTTTTAATATAACCATTTCGTTTTAGAAGTTCAAATAAAATTTGCTGAGTAAAATAGTAAAAATATTTTGAGTTTTCTTCTTTTTGCCAAAAATATATCAATAAATCTCTTAAAACATTAACAATTTTATTATTTTCTTTTGCTATTAAAAAACTGTTTAGAAGTCTAACCATAAAATCATCATTCCAATTAAAGTAACCGTAGGAAAAATATGGACTTTTGATAAACTTTTTTAGTTCTTTCTTATTTGGTCTATGTCTTGCTCTTTCAAAAGCAAAAAATTCTCTATTTCTTAGATCTTGCGGAATTTTATCGCTTAAAAATATACTTGCATCACACCAAATCCCTCCATAAGTAGCCAATAAACATACTCTTAAAAGATCGGAAAAAAATACTATAGTTTTTTCTCCAAAAGTCTTTTTTTTGATTTTTTCAAGCACAAAGTCTGGAAATTCTAAATAATTTTCTATATTTTTTTCATTTAAAATGATAATTTTATACTCACTACCCATATGCTTCTTTACCGATTTAAAACATTGTCGTATCATATAGCTTGCATTTTCCTCACCTTGAAACCATAATTGCCATATAATTTTATCATCTTTAAAATCTTGCTTTTTTTTAAAAACAAATGAAGGAATTTTGCCTTTAAAAAAAGGTTGTATATAATTTTCATCTAAATACTTACTTACTTTTGGATGATCTATTTTGTAAGATATATGAGCCCTTAATTTTCTTCTTAAATGTTTTATAGGAATTAACTTAGTTAAATTATATACTATCTTATTATGCAAATTCATTAGTTTCAAACCTTTTTAAAATTATTTTAATATAATATCAAAAAATATTTAAGGTTTATACATAAATGCAAAAAGAAATTACCATTGTTACTGCTTTTTATAATGTAGGCAGAACCACAAGAAGCAATGAACAATATTTGTCTTACTTCAATTTTTGGGCAGGCTTAAAGAATAAGGTAATTATTTACACTACAGATGATATGAAAGAAGCTATTTTAGAAATTAGAAAAAAATATAATTTAGAAGATAAAACCATAATCATTACAAAAGATTTAAAAGAATTTGACAAAGAAAATTTTGAAAAAATCCAAGAAACCTTTAATAACTATGATCAAAGTTTAAATAGAAAGCATCCAAAAAACATCGAGTGTAATAATGCAATGTATTGTTATTTAATGTATTTAAAACCTTTTTTTGTAGTTGATGCTATAGAAAAAAAATTAAGCAGTGAAAATATAATATGGCTTGATTTTGGTTTTAATCACGGAGATGAATTTTTTACCAATAAAGCAGAATTTAATTTTTTACTAGAAAAACCAAAAAACATAAATGACAAAAAAATTAATTTTTTCTCAATTAAAAATGAAGAGAAAAATACTATTCCAGCAATTTATTACAATATGGAAATTTTTATAACAGGAAGTATTTTTTATGGCAATATCAATTCTTGGAAGATTTTTAAGCAAGATTTTGAAAAATGTTTAAATTGTTTCTTATCTTTTAATATTGTAGATGATGATCAAATTATGCTTTTGTGGTGCACAAGAAATAATCCAGATAATTATAAAATTATTAGAACTTATGAATGGTTTGGCTCGTTGCTTTCTTTTATTCCTGATGATATTAAATCACATTTAACCTTCAAAAGAAAGAATAGTAAATACTACAAAACCATTAAAGAAGAAATCAAAAAAGATATCTACAATAAACAGTATTTTAAATTTTTATTTCATTCTTTAAAATATGGTTATTATAAATTTATTAATAAAAAAAATATAGATTTATAATCAAATGAACTATAAATTTTTAAATTGATAAAGGTTTTAAAAATGAATAAAAATCTAAATTTTACAAAAAAATCTGTATTAATAGCAGGGAATGGGCCTAGTTTGAAAGAAATTGATTATTCTCTACTTCCGAAAGAATATGATATATTCCGTTGTAATCATTTTTATGCAGAAGATAAATATTATACAGGAAAAAAAATAAAAGCTGCATTTTTTGTTATTCCTTATTTTTTTAATGAGTATTATACTATGCAAAAAATGCTCCAAAATGGTGATTATGAATGTGAAAATATAGTCTGTAAAATGTATAATTTTCAAGATAGAAAAGAGAAAATTTTTCGTGAAAATTTCAAATATTTTTTCCCAGCAGCTATAAATGGATATGATGCTTTCTTTTATAAGCTAAAAGAATTAAGCAACATGATAGATTTTGACTTTTGCTATGAATATAACACAACAGAAATGCTTACTGGCACTTATGTTATATGTTGTGCTGTTGCATGTGGCTATAAAGAAATTTATTTAGCTGGCATGGATTTTGGAGATGAAAAATATAACTATTTTAGCGAAAAAATTGAAAAAATAAAAGAAAGCAAAAAACGAACTACCAAAATGCATCATAAAAGTATTGATTTAAAAATTTTGGATTTTCTACAACAGCAGTATAATGTAAAAATTTTTTCAATTTGTCCAAATAGCTCTATAAATGCATTTATACCTCTACATCCAATACAAAACAATGAAAATATTTTTAAACCCATAGAACGTCCAAAAGATGCAATTAAAACCCAGCTTACTCCCCCAATTAAAGCTGTAAGAAGATATAAACGACTTTATTTGGAATCCAATATAATTATTAAGTTTTTTCACGAACTTGTACAAGTTCCAAGACGCATAAGACATTATTACTCAAAAACAAGATATACAAGATAGGGATAACTATCTATATTGTCCCTTTTCTCCACTTAATATAATCTTAACTTGAGGATCAAAAAAGGCTTTTATGGTGATATTATAAAATAAATCTTTACTTTCATTCCAAGTAAGTAAATCAATGTCTTGATTTTTAATCATAAATTTAGATTCTTTTAAAAAATGATATAAATATTCCCTATAAGGAAAACTTATAGCGTTAAAATTATCAGTATCGATTGCTTTTTGAATTTGTTTTTTTATTTGATCAGAATTTTGCAAAAGATTTGCACTTGTTATTTCAAATAAATAATAACTTGTATAAAAACCATGGCTTTTAAATATGCCTAAAAACTTATAATTTGGACTTTCAACAATCAAATTTTTAATATTAAAACCAGTTTCTTTACATATGCCTAAAAGTGTTTGGAGTGATTTTTGCATATTATATTCATTAAGATTTTTAAAATCTATCCACAATTTAGTTTGCAAAGGTCTTATTTCTTCATCTCTAATCACAGCTAATTTTAGCAAATCTTTTAAATTTAAAAATATTGATTCCCCCCCCCCATCATGTCCTATATCAAAGTAATTTTTTTCTGCTAAATAATGCACATCCACTTCAAAACTTTGATACTTTTCTTTAAAATCATTAAATTTTTTTAAATCATTTGTCCTATGAAGCCAAATTTTACTAGGAGATTTAAAAGGATATTGCCAATCACTACCACACAACTTTAGCTCTTCGTCATAATTTTTATTTGCAAACAATCTAATTCTATCTTTATTATAATTATCACTAAACAAGCTGCGATTGTTTTCTAAATCTTCCACATCTAAACCTAAAAGATCTAAAAATGCATGCAAAAAATCATCGCTCATAAAAGGTAAATTTTGTGCTTTTTTGATTTTATTGATTATATCTGGATGGTTTTGTTTTAATTTATCACTTGTAAAAATCATAAAAGGAATTTCAGCCATATATCTTGAACCAATTGTTTCAGTATGACCAAAAAAATCTCTAAAATCATAAACTTCATCACCATGATCGCTAAGATAAAAAACAATAGCTTCCTCATCTTTAAAATAATTACAAATTTCGCTTACAACAAAATCATTATAATAGATAGCATTTAAATAGTGTGATTTTATCTTTGCTTGCCTATCATTTAGCTTTACACTTCCATTTAAATTATCTAAACAATTTTCTTTTAAATCTTTAATGCTAAATTTTTCAAATACTTTAGAGTAACGCTTGGCGTATTCCATATGTGTTCCCTGTAAATGCAAGATATGAAATTCTTTTTCTTTGTGGGAAAGTTTTTTTAATTCCTCTAGTATCTGCTCGTCTCTTGCAAGAGTTTGTCCTGTAAAAAAATTGTCTAAAAATATAGCTTTATTAGATAACCTTGCCATTGATTCTGGCGCATTACCAAGCGTAGATACAGATTCTTGATTACTAATCCAATAAGTATAATATCCACCCTCACTCATAATATTAACAATATTTTTTTGTTTAAACCAAGCGATGGAGCTATTTTCATAATTTGAAAATGTAAAAATTTTAGAAATTGCTGGATTTGTATGAGCATGAGGTGCTATAACATCGGTGAAAACAAAAAGATTTTCACTATTTCTTAAAGCCTCTAATTTTGGTGTTGTTTTTAATTTATAATTATAGAGACTCATATAATTCCTTTGGGTTGATTCTCCCATTATGACAACAATTTTTGGAATATTTTTAGAATTGATAACTTTGTAAGTTTTATTTTGTTTTTTTAATTCTTGTTCTAAATCATTAAGTTGCATTAAATACTCATTTGCATTTCCTCTTATTGTTTTTATAGCCTCAAACCAACTATAAAGTAAAAAATCATCTATAAAATACTTATGTGGCTTTTTTACAACTGAAATCAAACATACAAGAAAAATGATAATTTTAGAAATATCTAAAATATGATACTCATTAGGTAAAAATAACAAACCATTATAAGGGATTAAAAATAAAACTATACTAAAAAATAAAAAACCACTTAATATACATATTATCTTAAAATCAAAATAGCTTGATATAAATTCTTTTGTTTCAGAAATAGTTGTAAACAAGATAGCTTCTAAAAAAGTTGTATTTAAATAAGAATTAAATTTAAAAAATAAAAATAAATTCACAATTCCTACTATAAAAAACAAAGCCACCAAAACAAATTCAAATATGGTTTTAAAAAAATCAGGAAAAAAACTAATAACAAAAAATAAAATATACAATACACTAAAATTACGTCTTATAATTTGAAACATTCTTTTTAAGAATAATTTAAAATTGGAATAAACTTGCTTAGATAAATATATCAAGGAAAATAAAATAATATTTACACTCAAAATATAAACAAAACTTTTCGTAAAAACAACATTTAACATTAATTAATCCCGAAATGAAAATATCATAAAGATTTATTATAGCATTATTTTATTTAAATATAAATTTCTTATTTTATGTAAACCAAATATAAAATAATATTATTTCAACTTATATAATACACACTTTCTTTATTATTCTATCTGTATTGTAAAAATGAAATTTTACATTATTTGCCAATTGGTTCTATGAGATTTCTTGTAGCAATTGTCTGAATATAATCTCCTAAATTATATGCTTTAATCCCAGGAATATATGAATATTTAAAAAGACAATAATCTCTTCCTAACTCCTCATTTCTTGGATATTTTTTCACACCAAAACTAGAAATTTTTTTATTAATCAAATGAGAATATTTTTTAAAATAAAATTTTTATTTTGATGATTATACATATAAATTTTATACCTATAATGATCTTTTTTATAAATTAAAGACAATATTTGCCACTTTAAAACACGTATTTTTTTAAAAATCATTTTAATATATCCCTATAAATTATCAATCCTTCTTTTTAAATCCAACTCTTCTTTGTTTAAAACATCGAACAATTGTTTGTAAAATTTATCATTTTCAAAGTCTAAAGAAAGTTTTTTTATCAGCCCATTGCTTTTCTTTTTATCTTGATAATTCTGCCATAAAATTTCTTTATTTTTGTTTTCATATCTTCCATTTAGATTAAATTCATAATGATAAGTGCAAGTTTTAAAAACGGCTATTTTCTCACAAAACATAAAATAAACATAACAAAAAAGCACATCTTCACCATAACTCAAACGCTCATCTATTTTAACTTTTTCAAAACTTTTTAAAATGATATCTTTTTTAAAGCACTTCGCCCAAACCGACCAGCAAAAATGCCTTTGTTTGCTTAAGAATTCTAAAAATTCCTTTTGATTAAAAACTTCATCTTGTTTAAAACGATAAAATTGTTTGGTTTTTACTCTATGCACAAAGGCATCAAAACAAAGTAAATCAAAACCTTTTTTCATCTCTTTAAACGCTATTTCACAAGCATCAAGCGTCAAAAAATCATCACTATCTAAAAACATTATAAAATCAGAACTAGAATGTAAAACTCCCAAATTTCTGCTTGCAAAAGTGCCTAAATTTTCTTCATTTTGAAAGATTTTTATCCTTGGATCTTTTTTAGCAAATTCTAAAACTATATTTAAACTATTATCTTTACTTTTATCATCGATAATCAAAATTTCAATATCTTTTAAAGTCTGATTTATACAACTTTGTAAAGCTCTTGAAATAAAATCACAAGAATTAAAAAGCGGGATTATGATCGAAAGTTGTGGCATATTTTTCCTAAATTTTGTTAAAATAATAAAAACAATTCTATCAAAATTTAGGAAATTCATGAAAATTTTTATACATCTTCCCACTTGGCTAGGCGATGCAGTGATGGCTTCACCTGCTTTATACACTATAAAAGAACATTTTAAAAATGCTCAATTTATCCTTTATGGATCTTTGGTTTCCACAGCACTTTTTAAAGAAATTCCTAATTCTAAAATCATCATAGAAAATAAACAATCTCGCTACAAACAAGCCCTATCTTTACGCAAAGAACTTGGTAAAATCGATTTTAGCTTTGCTTTTAGGTCTGCGTTTTCTTCTAAGATTATCTTACATATTCTTAAAACAAAGCAAAGATATTTTTTTGACAAAAACAAGCACAAAGAAGAACATCAAGTTTTAAAATACCTTTATTTTATAGAAAACTCACTTCACATAAAAGCTCATTTTAAAGACTTAAAACTTCCCTTTAAACTAAAATTTCAAAGCCCTCTTGTCTTAAAAAATGGTAAAAAAATTCTAGGACTCAATCCTGGTGCAAGCTTTGGAAGTGCAAAAAGATGGGATGCGAGTTATTTTGCTAAAGTGGCTTTAAATTTCAGCCAAAGTCATGAGATTTTAATCTTTGGCGCAGGAAAAGCCGAACAAGAACTCTGTGATGAAATTTATCAAATTTTAAAAGAACAAAACATAAAAGTAAAAAATCTTTGCAATAAAACCACCATCAAAACCCTTTGTCAAAATATCGCTTTTTGCGATCTTTTCATCACAAATGACAGTGGACCTATGCACATAAGTGCGGTTTATAAGGTGAAAACCGTAGCTATTTTTGGCCCTACAAAATTTACTCAAACCTCACCTTGGCAAAATCAAAATGCAAAATTAGTGCATTTAGATCTAGCTTGTATGCCTTGTATGCAAAAAACCTGTCCTTTAAAACACCACAAATGCATGAAAGATTTAAAGCCTCAAAGGATTATAGAAGAGGCTAGAAATTTACTTAAGCTTTAATCGATTTTTTATATATATAATAGATGATAACCTTAAAATACTTGAGTAAAATCTAAAAATTTCTCTGATAATTTTTCTATAAATTTTTATTTTTTGACTATTACGCCCAAGTTGCGAAATATTGCTTTGCAATTCCAAACTATGTTTTAACAATAAAGGCTTTTTAATAATATTTAAAACTTTATGTTTATAAAATTTATCCATATAATCATCAACAGGCATATAAATAAATTGCGCTTTTGATATAAATTTTTTTGCGGCACTAGGTTTTAATACATAACCTTGAGTTCCAGCAAGTTTTTCAAAACTTAAATAATATCCACCCTCACTCAAAAATACAATCTTTTATCAAATAAGTAACAAAGTCTTATATATTCATATTTGCTCTTTAATAGCTCATCTATATATTCTGTCCCATTATTTAAAAATTCATCACTAAATTCCACGTCATCTTCTAGGATGATTATAGGCTCATCAAGCTTCACGCATTCTTGCCAAAGTTTATAATGACTAGCAAAACAAGCTTTTTATCCATCAGAAAGCTCTCTACCTAAAATCCAAGAACCCTACCAAGAAAAATGATCTTTAAATTCCAAATGTTCTTTATTTTTAGCATCAATAGCTTTAAAGAAAATAAATTCTAATTTATTTTTTAAACTAGGATTTTTTTCAAAAAGCTTTTGAATTTGTTTTTGCATATGCTCTTTTCTATCCAAAGAACGCTCTAAATTGATGATAAAAACTTTCATTAAAAACTCCCATCTACAATCTGACAAAGTGTGTGTATGATCAAAATATGCATTTCTTGAATTCTAGCCGTATCATCGCTTGGTACAACAAGATTATGATCACAAAGCTTATTCATCATTCCACCACCTTTTCCGCTAAGCCCTAAACAAAGCATATTAAGTTCTTTTGCTTTTTTAAAAGCTTCTAAAACATTAGGGCTTTTTCCGCTCGTTGAAATACCGATTAAAATATCATTTTCATTTCCTAAAGCTTCCACTTGTCTTGAAAAAACAAACTCAAAACCATAGTCATTTCCTATAGCACTAAGTGCTGAAGTATCGGTTGTAAGTGCTATACCTGCTAAAGCCTTGCGTTCTTTTTTATAACGCCCGCTAAGTTCAGCCGCAAAATGCTGAGCATCAGCTGCACTTCCACCATTTCCACAAATCAAAATTTTGCCACCTTTTTTTAAGCACTCACATAAAAGTTCGCCTACTTTAGCGATTTGTCCTTTTAAAATTTCACTTTCTTGAACGATTTTTTGATGTTCTTGCCATTCTTTTTCCACTAAATTTATCATTTTTTATCCTTAATCTTTTCTATGATCTTGCTCGTACTAAATCCTTCTTCAAAGTCGATTAATTTAACCCTTGAAACGATATCCGCACCCACAACAAGCTTATCTTTATAATCAGCCCCTTTAACCAAAATATC
>NZ_MJYC01000067.1:0-687 GCF_001763115.1 Campylobacter sp. BCW_4323
GTAGAGTTAAGTTAAAAGCAAAAAAAGCTAAAAGAATAAAATCAGACAATGTTCCTATTATGCTAAATAATGAAATACAAGGAGCTAGTATAAGTGGATGTTTAAATCCACCTATACTAGGAGGACCTTGTACTAAAGTAGCTTTAGTATTTGCTTATACTTATTCAGATCATAAAGTTAATAATAAACATTCTGTATTACAAATGGGTTTGATAGGAATGAGTATAAAAGGTTATCCTATATTTGCTATACCTAAAAAGAATAAGATTAAATTTGCTTTAGCTAAAATACAAGCTAGTCCTCTTGCTAAGATTAAATTTGATAGGATAAGATGGGAAGGGATAGGAGGTAAAAACAATCAATTACCAATTCAAACTCATCACATTGCCACCAATAAGAGTAAAAAATATACTCCAAAATTTCAAGAGATACTTAATTCATATGATTTAAAACTAAATGGAGATTGGAATAAAGTTAAAATGCCACATCGCGGAAGACATCCTAATGAATACCATGAATACATTCTTGAAAAAATGAATAAAATTGATAAAATAGCTAGAGGAGATAAGAATAAATTCTTAAAAGAATTTGAAAAACTAAAAGAAGAAATCAAAAATAATCCTGCTATACTTCATAAAGAATACTATAAGGAGAGAAAACAATGAGATATTATAAAATGATGTATAA
>NZ_MJYC01000068.1:0-1281 GCF_001763115.1 Campylobacter sp. BCW_4323
GTAGAGTTAAGTTAAAAGCAAAAAAAGCTAAAAGAATAAAATCAGACAATGTTCCTATTATGCTAAATAATGAAATACAAGGAGCTAGTATAAGTGGATGTTTAAATCCACCTATACTAGGAGGACCTTGTACTAAAGTAGCTTTAGTATTTGCTTATACTTATTCAGATCATAAAGTTAATAATAAACATTCTGTATTACAAATGGGTTTGATAGGAATGAGTATAAAAGGTTATCCTATATTTGCTATACCTAAAAAGAATAAGATTAAATTTGCTTTAGCTAAAATACAAGCTAGTCCTCTTGCTAAGATTAAATTTGATAGGATAAGATGGGAAGGGATAGGAGGTAAATTAGGAGCGGCACAAAGAAGGAGAAGAGAAAAAAAGTAAAGAGAAAGCAAAAATGCTTTTATATTTGGAAAATGAAAATAAAAAAGGTAAGATAAGCGATAAAGAAGTTCATCTTTATAAGCATAATGGAATATGGCCTAAAGATACTCCAAAACCTAGAAGTCCTGATTATATTGGTGAAAATGGTAAGATTATTTTAAACATTAAACAAAGAGCCATGGAAATAAAAAATACTTTAAATGGAGGATATAATAGTGTTTCTATAAAGACAAAAGATAAACTCACCAGATATGATTTAGATGGTAAACCACATTATGAGAAGACATCAAAGAAAATAATTGATACGCATCATAAAATAGAATATACTAAACATATAAATCCTCAAGATCCAACAAAGTATAGAATGTCACAGGGTTTAGTAGAGCCAATATCTCATAAAGATTTAGATATTGTAGAAAATTATTTAAAAAGGCAAAATAATGAAATTTGAGAATTTAAAGCATGGAAGTTTATTTAAAAGAGAATTTTATCTTAAAGATGTAAAAATAGATTTGAAAAATGACTTTTTTGTTTATTCTATCATAACAAATGAAAAAACTTTAGAAATATTTTTTAAATCAGAGAAAAAAGATATACAAGATTTGCAAATTGTTTTTTATGATTATAAGTTACTACACTCAAAATCATATTGTAAAAATTTTAATCAATTAGAAGCTAATTTTATCGATTTGATAAGAAATAATTGGGATGATATAACAGGCTATATTGAAAAAGAAGAAGAGATGTTGATAAGCATATATTTTGATAATGATTTAGAATATATTACTTTAACTTGTAAGTATTTTAATATAGATTTTATGGATTAAATAAAGGATAAAAAATGACAAGAGAACAAGCAGAATTAATTATAGAAGAAGAAAAGTTGATT
>NZ_MJYC01000069.1:0-3737 GCF_001763115.1 Campylobacter sp. BCW_4323
GGAGAATTTGGAGAATTACAGACTAAAAATTTCATTCAAAGATATGAGGTTCAATTTCATCAGCCTAACACTACAAGTGGCTTTAGTGCTACTTTGTTTTACGATAAACAAAAAGATGAATTTATAGTAGGGTTTAGGGGAACTGAAACTGATAATTTTATTAGCTCGATTCAAGATATAGTTCAAGACATAACTCTATCCCTCAATGGCAATATCCAATCTTCTTCTCTTTTAGAATTTTTAGAACAAGTAGATAAAATCATCAAAAATGAAAATAAAAGTATCATATTTGTAGGACATTCATTGGGTGAGATTTGGGGGATGCAATGAAAATATTAAAAATACTTTATATTTGCTGGATTATATTTTTTATCTTTGCTTGGATAATATCACCTTTAATTGGGCATAATCCAGATAGATTTAAGGAATTTCTCATAGTGATTGGATGGATAATTTTGCCTCCAATAGTGAACAATCTATGGTTATTTTTAATAACAAGAATTAAAAAATATTTGATAAGGTTTTTTCTATTATTGTTATATTGTCCATCGGCAATTTTATTGTATCTTATATTTGATTAAAAGGAAAAAGTATGAAGCAACAAATCAAGAATCTTAGAGACTATGCTGAGTTAGCTTGGGCAAGCTATTTCAACCTTATCTATATTGATGGACAAAAAACTAATGATTTCACAATAGGAACAGAAAGAATCTTAAAAGATGGAGAAAATATAGAAAATTTGAATATTATAAAGCATTGTCTAAAGACTATAAAGATTATTTTATTTATGATGATTCGTTAGCTTTTTATCCAAAACTCAATGGTGAATTTAGAGAAATCCAAACACAAAATTTTGCAAAACGCTATACAATCAAATTTCACCAACCCAATACTTTTAGTGGTTTTTCTGCTACACTTTTTTATGACATTCAAAAAGATGAGTATATTGTTAGTTTTCGAGGAACAGAAGGAATTGTAAGTATGGATGCATTTGCCGATATAGGACTTACTTTTGGTAAAGGAGATTTTCAAGCTAATGCCTTAAAACAATTTTTATTAGATATAGCACCTATTCTAAATAATATAGATTCTAGTAAAATTACCTTTGTAGGACATTCTCTGGGTGGATATTTAGCTGTTGTTGCAATGCAGCTTTGTGATACAATCGATAGAACACTTTGTACAGATTTTAATCAAATAAAATTTAGTGCTTCAAAAGTTTATACTTTTAATTCTCCTACCATAGATGGAATAGATAATATGCTAATGAGATTCTTAGCTAATTTGCTTGGAAATAATATTGTGGAGCAAATTTTAAATCCAGAAAAGATTGTTTGTGTATTTGATAATGGTAAAATTGAAATCATTGCTTCAGCTCAATATGGTGCAAGCAATGCTTTAGGTATATATACAGGGAAAAATGATCACTCTATAAAACCTCTTGTTAATACTCTCTATTTTATTCTTATCTTTTAGAATTAGATGCTAACTATAATAAGGTCAAAGATAAAAGCCTTAGTGAGTGTATAGAGTATCTTAATCATTTTATGAAAAATATTCAAATTTATACAGAAACTTTTGTGTTAAAAAATAATGCTATTAATAATAAAAATTTCGCTCTTAAAAATGGACCTCTTGGACTTTTTAGAAGTTCTCCAGAAAAAATCAATCATTTTGAATATTTTCTTTCATTAATAGCCACCATAATGCAAGAAACAAATGGTATTTTAGAAGAGCTTGGAGATAATTATTATGCAAGCTATAAAGCTCCTACCACTAGTCAAACAAAAATCATAGATTTTATTTTAAAAGTACATGAAAAAGAAAAATATATTTTAATTCTTGATAAAAATGATTTTAATAAATACAGAAAAGATTGTTCCTTTATTAATAATCAAGAAAACTTAGCTCATAAAATTGCCATTGGGGAATTTAGAATTTTCATTGTGGTTTATAAAGATATGAAATGTCTTGAAAATATTAATAATATAACAAAAATATATGGATATAATTCAAAAAGTTATAAAATAAAAGATCAAATTTGGGATGAGCAATATTTAGGTGGAGTTTGTAAAATATCACAAGCTTTTATTTTAATGGAAAAGCTAAAATAGGTATTATTTAGGAAAATTATGATAGGTAAAGACTTTTTATATTCTATTCATAAAGATAAAAAAAGTATTTATTTATTTTGTGAAAATAAAAGCATCATTGATTGTCAAAGTATTTATGATGAACTTTATAAATTAGAAGCAACGACAGATTTTACTTTTGAAGAACTTCAAAACTATCAAGCTTATATCTTCCTAAACTCCACTCTCCTTACAGGCTCAAATGAACTTCCTAACAATCCTTTTTACTTTGGAGAATTAGATCAAGATAATACTATAAAACAAGATACACCCAGTTATTATTTTTCTCCTAAAGATGAAAGCAGTGGTTTAGGAAGACTTAGTATCTTTTATAAAAATGATGAACTTTGCTTGCTTAATTATTCTATTATAGAAAATTCTTTAAATATTAAATTAGAATGTTTAAGCAAACAAAGCTTAGAGTATAAAGACTTAATTTCAAACACTTTAAAAGAACAAAAAACCACACAAGTAGATAAAAAACAAGCTATAGCTAAACTTCATGCTCTTTTAGAAAATCAAAACCTAGAATGTATCCATGGAGGTAAAGTCATACTTAAATCAAACAAAGGAAAAACTTTTAAAGATGATGGTGTGCCTATAATGCTAGAAAGTGATTTATTAAACTCTAGTATAGTAGCTTGTCCTAATACTATAGCAGGTGTAAGTGTTCCTTGTACTAAAGTTGTTAATGTAAAAGGATCCTTATCTCAAAAGAAAGTCAATAATGAATATGTAATCTTACAAGAACTCATCTCAGCTTGTAAAACAGATAAAGGCTTTGCTTTAAAAGTAAGCTTTACTCCTACTAAGTTTAAATTTGATCACAGCTTTGATCCTAAAGAGGGCTTAGGAGAACAAAGTAAAAATCAAATAGAGTTAAAAGAGCCTATAATAAGACTTCATTATAAAAGTGATAGATTTCAAAAAGATAATTTACCTATCTATAATCTTTTAATCAATAATGAAAAAAAAGAACAAGATAAGGCTTTAAATGAATTTAATATAGATTTAAAAGATTTAAAAGATATAGAGGATATAAATATTCTTAATCAATTCAAACAAGACTTTAGTAAAGATTATGAATTTAAAGAATTAAATCTTAGCTTTGATACTAATTTAATCAAACTTTATTTTATTATCCCAAAAAACATTGCTAAAGTTTATAAAAGTGCTTATAAGGAATTTGAAAATAAAGATTTAGGAGTAGGGTATTTTACACAGCTACATGAGTATGATAAAATCATCAAAAATTCCCTAGAAGACAATAAAAAATTAAACGAATATCATTTAACTTTTTTAGCTCCTGCAAAAATGCAAAATTTAAAACTTCAAATCGCACAAGGACTAGATGAAATCTTAGAAGATGAAGATAGAAAACAAGAGCTTTATGTTTGTAAGTTTGTGGTGGTAAATGGGGTTAGTGAAAACAAAATAAAAGCAAAAAATAAAGATGTAAATATAAATAATGGCACAAAATACACAAACACTACAAAAAGCAATAATATAAGTTCTAGTGAAAACAATGCTCAAGAAATCATCCCTGATAATGTTATAAGAATACAAACACAAGATGGCGGTGGGGAGTTTATTGAGATAGTATTT
>NZ_MJYC01000070.1:0-1603 GCF_001763115.1 Campylobacter sp. BCW_4323
GTAAATGAACCCTTAGGAAATAAACTTTTAAATTTCATACAAAATAAAACTTGTTCTCGTTTTAATATAGATGAAAATTTAAATATCTATGATAAAACTCATAATGTTTTTATGTATGAAAATTTAGAAGAAGAATTAAATTTTTTCTATCAAAGTATTTTAGAAAAAACTCCTAGATATCCTTTTATATGTATTTATGGTATAGGCAATGCTTTACTGATTAAAAATTTAGCTAAACACTATAAACATCTTTTTGTATTTGAAAGCGAAATAGAACTTTTTATCCTAGCTTTAAGTACACTGGATTTGAGTGAAGAACTAAAAACTTATCAAGTGATATTGTTTGATGCAGCAGCCAAGGATGTGGAAATTCATATTGCTATGGTTTTTGATCAACAAAGCATTTTAGAGTATTTAAGTTTATATGAAATGTTTATTAGCTCGCATTATTATCTTAAATACTATGAAGCTTCTATTTTATCTTTAAATGAACTTTGTATTAAAAGTGCAGCTGTTGCGATAAGAAATGCTGATATTACTTGTTTTTTACCTTTGCTAACACATGGACAGTTTTTACAAAACATCCCTTCTATGCTTGAAAGCATTCCTTTTCAAAGAATCTTAAATGAAAGAAAAAACAAATTTGAAAATGCTATAGTAGTTTCTGCAGGACCTAGTTTAGCTAAACAACTTCCTTTACTTAAAGCTTATCAAGAAAAAGCAGTGATCTTTTGTGCTGATGGGGCTTTAAGTATGCTTGAAAAAGAAGGTATAGTGCCTGATTATGTTACGAATTTAGATTTTACTGATTTAGCAATGAAATTTTTTCAAAATAAAGAAAATTTAAAACAAAGCATTATCGCTCTTGAGTGTGCTACACATCCTAATGTCGCGCGTAGTTTAAAGGCTGAAAATTGTATGATTATTTTAAGAAATAAAGCTTTATACCAACGCTTCAATCTTAACGACTTTGGTTATGTTGATACAGGTACTCATGTAAGTCATTTTTCTTATACCTTAGCTTTGGCTTTAGGATTTAAAAATATTATTATGATAGGGCAAGATTTGGCCTTTGATGAAGAAGGAAATTCACATTCAAAAGGTTTTGATTTTGGGGAGAAATTTAACGATGAAGAAAATATAGACAAACTTAAAGTCCCCGCCTATGCAAGTAAAGGAGAAGTTTTAACTCATATGACTTGGAATGATTATCGCATAAAGCTTGAATATCTTTTTGCTTGCAACAGTAAAGAAGCTAAATTTTACAATGCTACTGAAGGTGGAGCAAGGATTAATTTTACTGAAGAACTTTCCTTTAAAGAATGTTGTGAAAAACTCCTTACAAAATTTAAACCCAAGTTTGAACTTCCCAAAAGTTTAACTAAAAATAGAAGTGATAAACTACTAGCTAAATTCAAAGAAAAAATACAAAAAGATCAAGATAATGCTAAAAGATTTTTAAATGATGCTTTAGCTTTAAAACAAATTTTAGAAAATATACTCAGTAAAGATTTTATTTTACCTTTGGAATTTTTAGAAAAAGTTTATCAAAATATAGAAAATTTCAATCACTCTTTAGATGAAGATGAGTTTATACAAGATG
>NZ_MJYC01000071.1:0-691 GCF_001763115.1 Campylobacter sp. BCW_4323
TGTCTTAATTGGCATTTAGTTTCCTAATAATTTATTAAGTTTTTTATCTTCTGTAAAAGCTTGGTACAAATCATTATAATACTCTTTGTATTCATCCACTATCATATCAAAATGATATATACCTATTTCATTTCTTAGAGAATATGTGATAAAATAGTTCCATTGTGCAATATTATAAGCCATAAAATCCACAACAACGCTTTGAGTAGTGTTTTCAAAAAATTTACTAAATAGATTATAATTAGATAAAAAATTCATATTTATCCCATCATAAGTTCCATTTTTATTGATAATAGGAATATTAATAAAATCTTCCATTTTTTGATTAAAATTCCATTTTTTTCTATTAGCTTCACTATCTATCATTCTAAAAGCTAAAGTAGCAATCGCTTCTAAATAAATTTGCTTTATGCAATCATTAGAATGTAGCTGAAAGTCTTCTTGTTCTTCGACTGCAAAATAACATTGGAATGTATCTCTATTCTTCATGACAGCTATATTAAAATACTTTAGTTTTTCTCTTGCATTTTGCCCCTCTTTTGTGTTTTTTGGGATACTCTTTAGTATTGAAAAATAGAGTTTAGAATATAATCTATCAAGTTTTTGCAACTCCCCACCTTCATCATTGCAAATCATCTTTTCAACCTTACTTTTTGCTTTAGCACAATCAAAACTAGGTTTGGCTTCTTTT
>NZ_MJYC01000072.1:0-1007 GCF_001763115.1 Campylobacter sp. BCW_4323
TTAGCATATTCTAATTCTTCCTTGCCTTCGTTTTCACTCCATTTGATTAAAGCACTAAGATTTTCTCTTGCTTTGCTTTCATTATCTTCTTTAAACTTTAGAGCTTCATGGATAAACTCATAAACACTACTAACAACTGCAATAAAAACTAATACAATAAAAACTATAATAGAAATTTTTTTTGATATTTTAAGCAATTTTTTTACCTTTAAAGTTAGTATTATTTATTATAGCATTATTAGATACAATCTTAAAATCTTCTTTTATATCATCTATAATGGTATTGCTTTGTTTTGTATTGTTTTCTTGATTTGAATTTTCATCTTGATTTAAATTTTTATTTATTTCTTTGTTTTTATTTTTATTTATTGTTTCATCTTTACTATTTATTTCTTTATTTACAATCAAAGAATTAATATAAGTTTGATAAGCATTTTCTAAATCTTCAAAACCAAGTTTTTTAAATTCATCAATACTTTTATAAAGTTCTTTTCTTGCTTTTAAATAAGTATCATTTAGTTTGTTTTTATGAGAGATAAAGATAGTATAAAAACTAGAGTTAAATTCTAATTCTTTTATTGTGTTTTCATCAAATAAAGCTTGCTTATCTTTATCATATAAAACATAATCTTCACAAAAATATAAAGCTTTTAATAGATAGGGTTTTGAATCGATGTTGATGTTGTTGATATTTTCTAAAGATAGTTTTTGTATATAGGCTATTTTTAAATTATTGATTGCTTGTATAGATACAAGCTTATAATTATTATATTCTTGATTAAAATAATTAAGATTTTCTAAAAATATTTTATACTCATTGATATATTCTTTTTCATTTTGTATATTATTTAAATGCTTAAGACTTTGATTGAAAATATTATTATTATAAAAATTACAAGAAAAACTATCAAAATTAAATTCTTTTAACAAATTACTATTTTTATTATCTATAGAACATAAAGGAGTAAAGGAATTTTGTATGTTTTTGTAGTAGGGGTAGAGAGAGT
>NZ_MJYC01000073.1:0-1052 GCF_001763115.1 Campylobacter sp. BCW_4323
TTAGCATATTCTAATTCTTCCTTGCCTTCGTTTTCACTCCATTTGATTAAAGCACTAAGATTTTCTCTTGCTTTGCTTTCATTATCTTCTTTAAACTTTAGAGCTTCATGGATAAACTCATAAACACTACTAACAACTGCAATAAAAACTAATACAATAAAAACTATAATAGAAATTTTTTTTGATATTTTAAGCAATTTTTTTACCTTTAAAGTTAGTATTATTTATTATAGCATTATTAGATACAATCTTAAAATCTTCTTTTATATCATCTATAATGGTATTGCTTTGTTTTGTTTTTAAAGAAGTTTCATTGTTAAAATTTGTATTTTTTATTATAGTATCTATACTTTCTTTTGTATTGTTTTCTTGATTTGAATTTTTATTTATTTCTTTGTTTTCATTTTTATTGATTGTTTTATCTTTGTTATTTAATTCTTCATTGATAATAAAAGAGCTCATATAAGTTTGATAAGCATTTTCTAAATCTTCAAAACCAAGTTTTTTAAATTCATCAATACTTTTATAAAGTTCTTTTCTTGCTTTTAAATAAGTATCATTTAGTTTGTTTTTATGAGAGATAAAGATAGTATAAAAACTAGAGTTAAATTCTAATTCTTTTATTGTGTTTTCATCAAATAAAGCTTGCTTATCTTTATCATATAAAACATAATCTTCACAAAAATATAAAGCTTTTAATAGATAGGGTTTTGAATCGATGTTGATGTTGTTGATATTTTCTAAAGATAGTTTTTGTATATAGGCTATTTTTAAATTATTGATTGCTTGTATAGATACAAGCTTATAATTATTATATTCTTGATTAAAATAATTAAGATTTTCTAAAAATATTTTATACTCATTGATATATTCTTTTTCATTTTGTATATTATTTAAATGCTTAAGACTTTGATTGAAAATATTATTATTATAAAAATTACAAGAAAAACTATCAAAATTAAATTCTTTTAACAAATTACTATTTTTATTATCTATAGAACATAAAGGAGTAAAGGAATTTTGTATGTTTTTGTAGTAGGGGTAGAGAGAGT
>NZ_MJYC01000074.1:0-2828 GCF_001763115.1 Campylobacter sp. BCW_4323
ATATAAGTTTGATAAGCATTTTCTAAATCTTCAAAACCAAGTTTTTTAAATTCATCAATACTTTTATAAAGTTCTTTTCTTGCTTTTAAATAAGTATCATTTAGTTTGTTTTTATGAGAGATAAAGATAGTATAAAAACTAGAGTTAAATTCTAATTCTTTTATTGTGTTTTCATCAAATAAAGCTTGCTTATCTTTATCATATAAAACATAATCTTCACAAAAATATAAAGCTTTTAATAGATAGGGTTTTGAATCGATGTTGATGTTGTTGATATTTTCTAAAGATAGTTTTTGTATATAGGCTATTTTTAAATTATTGATTGCTTGTATAGATACAAGCTTATAATTATTATATTCTTGATTAAAATAATTAAGATTTTCTAAAAATATTTTATACTCATTGATATATTCTTTTTCATTTTGTATATTATTTAAATGCTTAAGACTTTGATTGAAAATATTATTATTATAAAAATTACAAGAAAAACTATCAAAATTAAATTCTTTTAACAAATTACTATTTTTATTATCTATAGAACATAAAGGAGTAAAGGAATTTTGTATGTTTTTGTAGTAGGGGTAGAGAGAGTGGGCGGTGGATGTTGCTTTTCCTCCTAGAGAAGTTATGTTTATTATGAATAGTTTTTTTGCTTTGGTTGTTATATTTAAAATTAAAATTATCCCAGCGGGTGTTAAATAATATAAAGGCCTTCTATTGGCATCTTTTATTAAATATTCTAGTATAATATTTCTAGAAGTTTCATTTTTAATAATATCTTTTAAAAAGTCCAATTCTTCTAGCGTCTGCCTTTTATGAAAATCATCTAAAATAACACTTTTTTCTTGCCAATCTCTAAAACCTGAAATTCTAGCTAAAAAATCTCCAAAATCATAAAGTCCTATATAACAATCTACAATACCATCTTTAATATCCTTAAGATGTTCCATTAATCCTTTATTTGTCATTTTCTAGCCTTTTTAATTTGCAAAGAAGAAGTAAAACAATATTTATTAGTTTTCTAGCGAGAAGGATAATTGCTAATAAGTAAAGCACTACTAATAATCCATATTTGACAAAAAAATATCCACCAAAAAATATTATAATTAAAAGCATACTATCTGGAATAAGCAATAAATATACAAAAGTATCATATATCCAGTTTATAATCTTACTAGAAACACCATATTTACTTTTGCAATTTTTGCATTTTATTTCTAATTTGCCTGAGAATATATTCCAAATATTTTGTAATTTATTGATTTTTGTTTTACAAACTTCACATTCTTTATAAATAGACATTTATTTTTCCTATATAATTTAAAAATTATCTTTAAAATTTAAATTATCTTCCGCATGCATTTAATCTTCCTTTAGCAAAATTTATGAAATAATTAAGTTTTTTTGTTACATATATTGCTTCGTATAATTCTTGATCTTGAAATTTTAAATCCGCATCATGAAATAAATTTATTTTTTTATAAGAATTAATCATATTTTCTAATAACTGTTCTTTTTGAGGTATAGAACACATAAGATTTGTATCTAAAGTAAAACCAAAAAACAAGATATTATAAGTCATAAAATTAATTTCAAACATTATTTTACCTAAATTATACTTAGATGGTAATTTTTCAATTTCACTCATAAAGACAAGCAACTCATCCGCAACATTTAAATAATTATTAATTTCTTTTAAATTAGTGCAAGATAAAAATAATTAAGATTATTTTGCATTTGCAAACCAAATAATACATCCTTATTTTTAAGAGCTACCAAATAAGCATTGTCTAAACCTAAAATTTGCATAAATTTAAAATCTTTTTTAAAATTATGCATATAATTTAATAGTTCTTTTTGATTAAGTTTTAATTCTTGATTTAAGTTTTGTTCTACAAAAACTTTTTTAAATTCTTCTTCGTTGCTCCAGAATAATTTAGATATCTCTTTTCTAATTTGATTTTCTTTTTCATGATTATACTTATCCCAAAAGATAAGCTCTAAAGGGCGATAAGCTAAGCTTATAAAAATAATCAAAGCTATAAGCAAACCGCAGGGTATATAAAATCTTTTAAGTTTATAAAAAGGTTTTTTCATTTATATTCCTTGATATTTTAAAAATAGTTTTTGTGCTTTTTTCTGTTTCGTTTAAGGTTTTATTTTGAGTGTTAAGTTCTATCTCATTCATTTGTGCATTCTTTTAATTTAGATTGTAGAGTGTTAAGATTTGTCAATGTCTTCTTGTTGAAGTTTTCTAAAATTTTATTAATATTTTCTTTTAGCTTCTCTTTAGCTTGATTATCTAAAAAAAAATCTTTACGAATTCTTCTTGTAACATTATCTGTAATTTTATTTAGTTTTCTCATTGTATTTAAAATTATTGCAGTTTTAGAATTATCAAATTTACATGTGAATTTTTTAGAAAGATCTCCAATATAAATATGGGAAAATCCCCAGTTGTTTCCAATTAAAGAAGATGTATAATAAACAATATGTGAAAAATCATGACTTTTGATTTTATTTTGCAAAAAATCCTCTTCTAAACGAGTATTTAGAAAAAATAAAAAATCTTCAAGTGCATCAAATCTTTCCTTGTCAAATAAAAAATAAGTTTTATGATTTGTGATATTTCTTTCATTGTATAAAAGATAGGATATAATATCGTTATTTAAATTTAAAACAATTCGACTAGCTTTTCTTGAAAGTTCCTCATCTTCATCTAGGAATGAATAAATAGTTAAAGTTCTTATATCTTCAATACTAGCTTGTATCATCTTAAGATTTTTAATAATCATTTGTGTAACTTTTTCTTGATTATAGTTTTCTTT
>NZ_MJYC01000075.1:0-3277 GCF_001763115.1 Campylobacter sp. BCW_4323
TAGGTATCTTACAAACTGCAGATAAGGCTATGGATGAGCAACTTAAAATCTTAGATACAATCAAGACTAAGGCAACTCAAGCGGCTCAAGATGGACAAAGCTTAAAAACAAGAACCATGCTTCAAGCAGATATTAACCGCTTGATGGAAGAACTTGACAATATCGCTAATACTACTTCATTTAATGGTAAACAACTTTTAAGTGGTAATTTTATCAATCAAGAATTTCAAATTGGTGCAAGTTCAAATCAAACTGTAAAGGCTACCATAGGAGCAACTCAATCTTCTAAAATCGGTTTAACACGCTTTGAAACCGGAGGAAGAATTTCTGAAAGTGGTGAAGTGCAATTTACTTTGAAAAACTACAACGGTATAGATGATTTTAAATTCCAAAAAGTTGTGATTTCAACTTCAGTAGGAACAGGACTTGGGGCTTTAGCTGAAGAGATCAATAAAAGCGCTGATCAAACCGGTGTTAGAGCTACCTTTACAGTAGAGACTAGGGGTATATCAGCAGTTAGAGCAAGTACCACTTCAGATGATTTTGCTATTAATGGGGTAAAAATCGGCCAAGTAGAATATAAAGATGGCGATGCTAATGGAGCCTTAGTTGCTGCGATTAACTCTGTAAAAGACACTACAGGGGTTGAAGCTTCAATTGATGCTAATGGACAGCTTTTGCTTACCTCAAGAGAGGGTAGAGGGATTAAAATTGATGGTGATATTGGTAGAGGTGCTTTTATCAATCCAAATATGAAAGAAAATTACGGTCGCTTATCTTTGGTTAAAAACGATGGTAAAGATATTCTAATCAGTGGTTCTGGACTTTCTTTTGCAGGTTTTGGTGCGAGCAATTTTATCTCTCAAGCTTCTGTTTCTTTAAGGGAATCAAAAGGAAGATTTGATGCCAATGTTGCTGATGCTATGGGATTTGGTTCTACAAATAAGGGAGTTATGTTAGGTGGTTATTCTTCTGTTACTGCTTATATGAGTAGTGCTGGAAGTGGATTTTCGTCAGGTTCAGGTTATTCTGTAGGTAGTGGTAAAAACTATTCTACAGGTTTTGCAAATGCTATAGCTATTTCAGGTGCTTCTCAACTTTCTGCAGTATATAATGTTTCTGCAGGTTCAGGTTTTTCAAGTCAAAGCGGACTTTCTCAGTTTGCAACTATGAAGACAACTGCTTTTGGGGTAAAAGATGAAACTGCAGGTGTAACTACACTTAAAGGTGCTATGGCAGTGATGGATATAGCAGAAACTGCTATAACAAATCTTGATCAAATCAGAGCAGACATTGGTTCAGTGCAAAATCAAGTTACATCAACTATAAATAACATTACCGTAACTCAAGTCAATGTCAAAGCAGCAGAATCAACCATAAGAGATGTAGACTTTGCTAGTGAGAGTGCAAACTACTCTAAAGCAAATATATTAGCTCAAAGTGGTTCTTATGCTATGGCGCAAGCAAATTCAACACAACAAAATGTTTTAAGATTGCTTCAATAGTAAACTAAATAATTTTTACAAGAATTGCTGCAATATATACAAATCCAAGCCTAGTTTAAATACTAGGCTTTTTTATTTACAAGCTTTAAATTTTTGATTAACTAAAACTTGGAACACTTCTTGCTTTAATCTTTTCGATGCAATATTTTGAAAGGATTTAAAATGGGTTTTAGGATAAACACCAACATCGGCGCATTAAATGCGCACGCAAATTCAGTTGTTAATTCTAACGAGCTTGATAAGTCTTTAAGTAGACTTAGTTCAGGTCTTAGAATCAACTCAGCCGCAGATGATGCTTCTGGTATGGCGATAGCAGATTCTTTGCGTTCACAAGCAGCCACTTTAGGCCAAGCCATAAACAATGGTAATGATGCCATAGGTATCTTACAAACTGCAGATAAGGCTATGGATGAGCAACTTAAAATCTTAGATACAATCAAGACTAAGGCAACTCAAGCGGCTCAAGATGGACAAAGCTTAAAAACAAGAACCATGCTTCAAGCAGATATTAACCGCTTGATGGAAGAACTTGACAATATCGCTAATACTACTTCATTTAATGGTAAACAACTTTTAAGTGGTAATTTTATCAATCAAGAATTTCAAATTGGTGCAAGTTCAAATCAAACTGTAAAGGCTACCATAGGAGCAACTCAATCTTCTAAAATCGGTTTAACACGCTTTGAAACCGGAGGAAGAATTTCTGAAAGTGGTGAAGTGCAATTTACTTTGAAAAACTACAACGGTATAGATGATTTTAAATTCCAAAAAGTTGTGATTTCAACTTCAGTAGGAACAGGACTTGGGGCTTTAGCTGAAGAGATCAATAAAAGCGCTGATCAAACCGGTGTTAGAGCTACCTTTACAGTAGAGACTAGGGGTATATCAGCAGTTAGAGCAAGTACCACTTCAGATGATTTTGCTATTAATGGGGTAAAAATCGGCCAAGTAGAATATAAAGATGGCGATGCTAATGGAGCCTTAGTTGCTGCGATTAACTCTGTAAAAGACACTACAGGGGTTGAAGCTTCAATTGATGCTAATGGACAGCTTTTGCTTACCTCAAGAGAGGGTAGAGGGATTAAAATTGATGGTGATATTGGTAGAGGTGCTTTTATCAATCCAAATATGAAAGAAAATTACGGTCGCTTATCTTTGGTTAAAAACGATGGTAAAGATATTCTAATCAGTGGTTCTGGACTTTCTTTTGCAGGTTTTGGTGCGAGCAATTTTATCTCTCAAGCTTCTGTTTCTTTAAGGGAATCAAAAGGAAGATTTGATGCCAATGTTGCTGATGCTATGGGATTTGGTTCTACAAATAAGGGAGTTATGTTAGGTGGTTATTCTTCTGTTACTGCTTATATGAGTAGTGCTGGAAGTGGATTTTCGTCAGGTTCAGGTTATTCTGTAGGTAGTGGTAAAAACTATTCTACAGGTTTTGCAAATGCTATAGCTATTTCAGGTGCTTCTCAACTTTCTGCAGTATATAATGTTTCTGCAGGTTCAGGTTTTTCAAGTCAAAGCGGACTTTCTCAGTTTGCAACTATGAAGACAACTGCTTTTGGGGTAAAAGATGAAACTGCAGGTGTAACTACACTTAAAGGTGCTATGGCAGTGATGGATATAGCAGAAACTGCTATAACAAATCTTGATCAAATCAGAGCAGACATTGGTTCAGTGCAAAATCAAGTTACATCAACTATAAATAACATTACCGTAACTCAAGTCAATGTCAAAGCAGCAGAATCAACCATAAGAGATGTAGACTTTGC
>NZ_MJYC01000076.1:0-3152 GCF_001763115.1 Campylobacter sp. BCW_4323
AAAAGCTATATCAAGCTTTTGATAAAGGGATTTGGGATATAGTATTATTCGGTATAATAAGCCTTATATTTATGGTTGTTATGTTTGGTTATCTTATGGAAATTTTGCGGACACTCAACACAAAAGAAATTTATGCCACAAATAAAGACCTTATTGTAAAGAAATTTGTCGGCAAAGATAAAATTTTTGAGATTGGAAGTTTTTATTTTTGTTATTTTTCACACACATTTACTGCTATTTATGCCGATAGCGTAACCATATCTAAATTTGGCGAGGAAATTTATAATGCATATTCGTTTTTAGATCCACTCAGAAGCAATAATATCCAAGAATTATATGCAATAATAAAACCCCAAACGCAAGAATATTTAAGCAAAATTGATTTGAAAAACTATGAATTTTTTAAGAGTAGGCATAGCAAAATCTCACCACGATTTGATTTGGATTTTTTAAAAATTGAGGAATTGAGGAAAATACAAAATGACAAATGAAAATATATACTCTAGCTTACAAGTAGTATTAGACTCTAATGTATCACAATTAAAAACACAATCACAAGAAAAAGATTTTGGAGTAGCGGGACAGATATTTTCAAATTCAGTCGGTGCTGCTGGTGCTTATAGTCAAGAAAAAATCAAAGTTTTATTTGATACAAGTGACAAATTAGGCAAGCAAGTTGGCTCTCGACTTATAAAAGTTAATTTTGGAATCTTTAATATTCTTTATAAAAAACTAGAACAAAAATCCAATGAAAAAATAGCAAAAGAACTTTTAATAGAGGGGGCAACAGGGTATGTAGTTACTAAAAGTGTAGCAACAAGTTTTGCTATCAAGCAAGTAGCAAAAGAGACAGGCAAAAAGATAACTATTAGAACAGGAGTAGGTATAATTGGTAGAGTCTTTACAGGAATTGGAATAGGAGCTATTGCCGGATCAGAAATTCCTATTGTTGGAACAATCATTGGTGCTGTTGTTGGAGGAATTGCAGCAGGCTTTATTAATGATTGGATTTTTGGCGATGAAGATGAGGAATTAAAAAAAACAAGAAGCCAAAGAGAAATATTTAGAGGAAAAATTAGATGAAAAAATGCACAAAATCATCAATTATCTCATCACTCATCAATATATAGAATTAAGAGTGTTAAATGAAGATGAAGCAGAAAAGCTTTGTAAAGAAATAAGTGATATTAATAGTGCTTATTTTAAAACCATTCTTTTGATGCTAAGTTTTCCTTATTATTTAGATAAAGATGAGCAAAGTTATAAAAAAGCTCAAGAAAAAAATCCAACTATAATCAGAATACAACCCATAGCTAATGCCTTAAATATAAAAATAGAAATCAATGAATGCTTTCTTGCTAAGAATGGAGAAGCTTTAAAAAATAAGGAAATTTATGTTTATAATCATCGCTTTGATAGAGTGGTGGCAAAGGCTATGAGTGATGATAAGGGTAAAATAGTATTTGAAAATGTTTATGTGGGTAAAGAGAGCACTATAGATAAAATAAGCTTTATTATAGACAGAGAAAATTTCAATGAAGACAATTTTTATGAAAGTGTTTTAAAATACGCTCCAATGTTTAATATACAAAAAAAGCATAAACAAAAAGGGCAAGCTTTTATTGATAAAATGTTTTTTAGTTTCACTTATGCACAAGGAATAATGCAAGATAATGAGGTGTTAAAACTAGAAGCTTTGAAAAATAATTTTAATATCGTTTTTGATTATGAGGTAAGAAAACAAGAAGAATCCTATAAAAATTATATCATTTTATCTTATTTGGTTTTTGATGTTAAAGAAGATATAGAAGAATATATACGCCATACTACTATAGAAAATAGAGCTTTTCGTGGATTAGAATTGTTAGGTCGTGGATGGAAAAATCAATACAGCATCAAAGACGAGTGGAGAGATAAGGGTGTGGTATTTTTTGCTTATTTTAATTCTCAAAAATTTACCCCTTATAAAAAAATGGCTTTTATTGACAAGCCTATAGTTATTTTAGATATAGAAAAATTTGATAAAGAAGATATATTAAAAGATATAAAATTCCATTTTAAAACTCTTACTAAAGCCTATAAAATTTTTGTAATAGATTTAGATGCTAATACTCAAATACAAGAAAAAAAATCCATTGTCAATAATATAAAAAAGAATACCCAAAACTTAGAACTGCTTTATCTGCAACTTAAACTTTTTGATGATAAAGATGCTAATAAATGCAAGGTGCAATACTTTCACAATGAAAACAAATATGCTAATCAAGAAATGAAATGGATAGAATATTGCAAAAAACAACTTTTTTCGCTTAATAGTGAAAATCCTATTCATAAAAATAAAAGCTCGTTTGATATGGAAGTGCCTTTTGTAAGTATTTCTTTTGGGTCTTTGATTTATGATAAAGAAAGACTGGCTAAAAAAGGAGTTAGGCAAATTTTTGGAGTGGGTTTAGCAGAATCTTGCAGGCGATATTTTTATGAGAAATGATTTGATTTTAGATAATTAAAGAATATACTACAAACTTTATTTTACCCACTTTATGCTAAAATAAATCACATAAGCTTATGGCTATTAATCATCAACAACCCCAAAAGGATCATCAATGTCCCTTAATTCTTACATGAGTCTTGATATTTTAAATTCTACTTCAAATCCCCTACCCTTTAAATCACTAAAGCCCTCATCAAAGAAAGTTAGGAGATGAAGTGATTATTTCTTTTTTAGATGATGATATAGATAAACCTTATGTGAGCTCTAGTTTGTATAATGGGGCTAATCCAAGTTTAGTAAATCTTCCTTTTAATGATCATCAAACTTCTCTTTCTTCTAAAACCATAGGTGTTAATGAAGAAGGTTATAATGAACTTACCCTCTCAAATATAAAAGATAAAGAACAAATTTATTTAAAAGCCCAAAAGGATTATGATGAATTAGTCCAGCATAATTTCACTCAAAGAATTTTAAATGATAAAGATTCTAAGGTAGATGGAATTTATAATGAAAGGATTAAAAAGATTCATACTCAAATCATAGACTTAGCTAAAAATGTCAATGTAGGAGGAGAATACTTAACTAATGTAGGCTTATCTAAAGATACCATAGTAGGATTAAGCAATACCTTAAATGTAGGAGTAGATAATAAAGTAAGAGT
>NZ_MJYC01000077.1:0-1690 GCF_001763115.1 Campylobacter sp. BCW_4323
CTATGCCTACTCTTAAAAAATTCATAGTTTTTCAAATCAATTTTGCTTAAATATTCTTGCGTTTGGGGTTTTATTATTGCATATAATTCTTGGATATTATTGCTTCTGAGTGGATCTAAAAACGAATATGCATTATAAATTTCCTCGCCAAATTTAGATATGGTTACGCTATCGGCATAAATAGCAGTAAATGTGTGTGAAAAATAACAAAAATAAAAACTTCCAATCTCAAAAATTTTATCTTTGCCGACAAATTTCTTTACAATAAGGTCTTTATTTGTGGCATAAATTTCTTTTGTGTTGAGTGTCCGCAAAATTTCCATAAGATAACCAAACATAACAACCATAAATATAAGGCTTATTATACCGAATAATACTATATCCCAAATCCCTTTATCAAAAGCTTGATATAGCTTTTTAATTGCTATATAAAAAATCCAAATAAACCCACATAACACACCAATCCTAAAACTCCATAAAATGATAGTCCATAATACAAGTAATGGCGTGTTTTTATACCGCAATTTCCAAATAATTTCATCTTTGCATTTTTTATTCTCCAAATTCTCTATCCTTTTTCTCTTTTCTGAGTTCCATTGCTTCTTTAAGGAAAGTGGTATTAATTTTGTTATAACCGCTTACATGTGAAATAATTTTTTCAAATTCTTCATCACCTAAGCTTAATAAATAAGGCATTACATGAGGCTTTATAATGGCATTAATTCTTCCAAAACAACCTTTTGTTGGATCATCGCCATCACTGAATAAACCAGGTTCAAGGTATTCTTTGGCCTTATCTCCGAAGGTGTATATCACTATATCTCCTGGATTTGCTATGGATGGAACTGACGAACTACGATAATACACAAAAAAAGTTCCTAAAGGAAAAACCAAATCATTTTTAATATAATACTCAATCACAAGTTTTTCTTTTGTGATATAAATTCTTTTAATATTTGCCATTTGATAGATATTTTTTACAAGTATATATAACCCAAAAAGAAATGTAAAAAAAACTATAAACCATTTATAATCTATTTCTTTGTTAAATATTCTAGGAAATAAATAAAGAATAAAACATAAAAATACAATATTTGCTATCCAATAAAGCAAAAACGAAGGTATATCCTTTTTTCCTTCCCAAATGATTTCATCTTGAGTGTTTTGTTCTTTGATTTCTGTGTTATTGTTTGTTTGGCTCATTTTTATCCTTATTTAATTCTCAATTCCTCAATTTTTAAAAAGTCCAAATCAAATCGTGGTGAGATTTTACTATGCCTACTCTTAAAAAATTCATAGTTTTTCAAATCAATTTTGCTTAAATATTCTTGCGTTTGGGGTTTTATTATTGCATATAATTCTTGGATATTATTGCTTCTGAGTGGATCTAAAAACGAATATGCATTATAAATTTCCTCGCCAAATTTAGATATGGTTACGCTATCGGCATAAATAGCAGTAAATGTGTGTGAAAAATAACAAAAATAAAAACTTCCAATCTCAAAAATTTTATCTTTGCCGACAAATTTCTTTACAATAAGGTCTTTATTTGTGGCATAAATTTCTTTTGTGTTGAGTGTCCGCAAAATTTCCATAAGATAACCAAACATAACAACCATAAATATAAGGCTTATTATACCGAATAATACTATATCCCAAATCCCTTTATCAAAAGCTTGATATAGCTTTT
>NZ_MJYC01000078.1:0-7240 GCF_001763115.1 Campylobacter sp. BCW_4323
AAACATAAAGATTTCTTACAAACCAGAAAAGAACCTTATGCTATTTATTTAGCCATAAATACAAACATAAAAAGTTATAATAATATTTGTCCTAGCGAGCAATATTTTTGGAAATTTAATGATATGAATGAGCTTGAATGCTATAATCCAAAATTTGGCATATATCTTGGTAAAATTGTTTTTGATAAAAAAGGCAACAAACTCATCCCAAAATACATAGCCACTAAATTTGAAAATTTAGAAGAAGAAGTTAAAAAGATAAAAAATCCCTTATGGCTTGCTAATAAAAATCCTAATTATATTAAACCTAAATTTTATGATGGTATGGATGGGGGTTATTATTTTGAAAGTCCAAATAATTTAGAGTATCAATGTAAAATAGAAAAAGACACTCAAATTTTAAGCCAAGAACAAATCATTTCCTATGTGAAAGAACTTTATAGTAAAAACACAATGATAATAAAAAATTATATTGATGCAATCAATAAAAACCATGGCATAAAACCTTTCGTATTTAGTGATGAAATTTATGATCAATTAGGAGAAGTTGGCATTCTTACAAAAGAACAAGCTAATAATTTTAAAGATAAAAGTTATATTAAAAAAAATCCAATATTGCTTGCTATGCTTGATTATTTAGCAAAACAAAATAAAAAAGATGAAGATTATTTAATCACTTTTGATGATGAGTATTTTTATGCTGATTTGGTTTGGAGTTTAAAAGATTTCTTATTAGAGCTTTCTTATGGTTTGTTTCAAGATGAAACCAAGCTTCTTTTTAATCCTGCAGCTTATATGGATGACACAAAAATAGATTATAAAAATTTAAACGAAGAAATAAATAAGCGTTATGAAAAAATATTGCTTGATATGGGATTTGAAGGAGAAAATGGTTATTTTAATGATTATTATGATTATGGCTTTGGCAATAATGGTATTTTTAAATTTAGCATATATGATTATTTTGCTTATGATGAAATAGGAGTGCGCCCAATTCAACAAAGCCCATATGTTCCTCCTAGAAGCCCTTTTTATAGCCCTAATTTTGTCTATTCTGATGGAAATTATCACGGAGATGCAAAGCTTATCCCTTCTGCTTTAGGAAAGTATTATTTTGAGCTTTCCTATCAGAAAGGAGTTTATATAGAACTTTTACGCCCTTATTATCCAAGCATAAAAGATTTACCAGAAGGTTGGGACAATAAAATGCTAGAAAAAGCTAATTTAAAATAAATATGAGCATCCATGAAAAAACCTTTTTACAAACTTAAAAGATTTTATATACCTTGTGGTGTGCTTATAGCTTTGATTATTTTTATAAGCTTAACTTATCATTTTTTACAACGCCCTTTAGAGCTTATTTTTTGGGATAAGTATTATCATGAAAAAGAATATCAAAGTGCTAAAGATATGTATAAACTATTTAAGAGCAATGAAGAAGAATTTAAAAAAGTTTTTAAAGAACAAAACTTAAATGAAGAATTAAAAACAAATCAAAAAAAATTGTTAAATTATATGCATCATTTCAAAAAAGATTTTAAATTTATGCAAACTTTAGGTTTAGATAATGCTTATTTAGTAGCTCTTAAAAATAAGGATGTATTGTTTGGTTTGCAAATGCAAAACAATCTTGATTATTTTTATCTCGCATCCAATAGCACTGATTTAGAAGAAATTAATAATTATTTAAATATTGTAGATAATTTTCTTGTCTTTATGAGTGAAATTGAAAAATTACCGCCCAAGTATAATTTAGGTAAAATAATGTTTGAAATTAATTTTATGAATTATAATACTTTGTTTTTTGGATTTACTTTAGATACAAATTTTATGTGTTCTATACCTCAAAAAGAACAATTATTAGAAAATATGATAAATTCTTATGAAAAAATGGATTTATTTCATGATGTGGATTTAAAATTTCAAGATCAAGAATTATACGAAGCGATATATATAACAAAAGAACTTAATTATTTCATAAATATTGCCAAAGGAAGATTAAATGCATGTGGAAAATAATTTAAGTTTTAAAGATAATATTATAAATTAAGGAGTAATTATGAATTTATTTTACAAAATTTATTTTTTTATTTTATACCACCCTATAAAAGCTTTTTTTATTCTTGTCCTTATTGTGAGTTCTTTTTCTTTTGTTGATAAATTTATTCTACCTAAAAAAGAAAGGGAGCTATCTCCAATTATACAAATTGTAATAAAAGATTCTGAAAGCATCCCTGATTATATAAGCAATACCAAAAGCAAAGAAGTTTTTCTTTCCCAAAACCCAAGCTTAAAAGATTTATTTGAAAAAATGGCCACAGAATATCCTTTAAAATCAGGACTTAATTTTGGAAAACCTGAATACATTGCAGGAGTTGCCACTGTAGAAAAGGATTGGGGAGAATATATGGAAAAAATTTTAAAAGAAGATAGCGAAGAGCTCTTGAAAAAAGCTAACTCTTGTAAAATTATAGATGTAAAAAGTAAAATGCAATGTTTTATAGAAAAGATAAATTATGTTTTTAAGATTATAGACTCTCAAAGTGAAAATTGCACTCTTAATCTTATTAATAATAAAGATTTTTATAATAATCTTTATGAAGTAATTTACTTTGCTTTTTATGATGATGAATACGATAAAAATTTGAAAAAAGAAGAATATTTCTTTTCAAAAGCTTACTATGCGGCAAGGGTTTATTTTTTAGCAAACAAACAATGCTTCATAATGGAGTAAAATAATGGCTAGCTTAAGCGAATTAAGAGAATCATTGACTTATGTCATACCACTACAAGAATTGTTAGAAAACGAAGATATTCTAGGAGAAGCTGTTAATAGATATATTAAAAAATCACTTAGCCATCTGGATTTAGTAACAAATTTTATAGAATCAGAATAAGTATATCATAAGACTAAGAATTTTAGAAAAGCTGTAGTTCATTTTACAAGTAATTTAGTTAGCGGTCCAATTATTGCAGTAGGTATTGTAGGTGGCATAAAAACTGGTCAAGTAGAAGTTGCTGTAATTACAATTATTTATGCAAATGATATTCCTGTCGCAATCAAGAATGCAACCAATAAAGCTTTCGATATCTATGATAATGTTTTAGATGCAATATTAGAATTTATTTTTGATGGTACAGCTTCTCGCATAATAACAAATTTTCTTAATTCTACATATGAAAAATTTCTTGCACCAAGAAATTTTAAGCAAATTTGCAATAGTCCAGAAGAATGTCAAATTTTACAACAAGATAATTTTCAAATTCTCATAAACGGTTTATCTCTCTTCACCCCACACCCCTACCCTAGCTATTCTAAAGAATACGAATTTGCCCTAGCAAAGAAAAAAGAACTTATAACTAAAACAAGCATAGCTTCTAATTCCTATAATTTTATGGATGAAGAGTATTTAAAAAACATACAAGATTTACAAGAACAAGAACAAATCATTGATCAAGAAGAACAAAAATATCAACTTGCTTTAAAATTTTACAAAGAAGATAATAAAATCAAAAATGAGATTTTTAATTCTTTATTTAAATCCTTAAATGAAAATCTAAGCTTTCAATTAAAACAAGAAAGAAATACTTTTTTTAAATCCAAATCAAAGTTTAAGCATTATCGCTACTAAAAAATACTCATTAAAGACTTTAAATTTACAAGATATTGATAATATTAATATCAACTCAGAATTTGCTTATTTAAGAACTTTGTTTTTATGTGAAGCTTTTTTAGTTTTAGATAATAATGATGAAGCTTTATTAAATGAGAAAATAGCTAAAGAAACTTTAGAATATGATGAGGATGAATACATTCTTTTCATTCTCCACAAAGCCAAATTAAACGATACTTATTTAAATGCAAGAAAAGAACTTTATAAAAGTATTGATGAATTTAAAAAACTTGGCTTTAAAGATTTAGAAAATACTTATCAAACTTATATCCATTCTTTGACTGTAAATAAAGAAATAAAGATGACAATTTTATAATTAATGTTATAATGCAAAATAATATTATTTTTAAGGATAAAACCTTTGTTTAAATTCTCAAAAAAATCTTGGATTATCATTTTCATCTTGGTGGTTTTATATGTAGTTATTAGCAATATTTATGAATTGTTTAATTCTATGGAAGCTGATAATAACAAAGCAAGAGAAAATCTTAGTGCTTTAATTAAGTGGAGTGAAAACAAAGGTAAGGAAGAATTAGAATATGCTAAGAATTTAAGCAAAGAAAACTATAATCAAGAAAAAGTTACACAAATGATTATTAAAAATCTTAAGATGATACAAACAAGTATTGAAGATATGAAAACTTTAACCTCTTACTATCCTACAGAAGAAGATGTTGAGCTTATAAGACAAGCTGGACATGTTGCAACAAATTCAAATACTGATATTATACTTTATCTTTTATATAATGAAAGAAATATCACAAATCATAAAACTTATTTTTTATTTGACAAGGAAAGATTTAAAGTTTTTGAAGATTTTTTATTTTTTCTAAATACTCGTTTAGAAGAGGATTTTTTACAAAAAGATATTCATAAGTTTGATAGCTTTGATGTAGTTAGAATCGGAATGTATATTAACGACCTAATTGGCTATAATAGTGGATTTACTAGTATGTATTTGAGTGAATTTTCTCAAGATTATATTTGTGATTTAAATACCCCTAAAACTATGACAATTTTAAATGGTATGAGCAAAATTGATTTTACTTCTAATAGAATTTTATTATTTTTTAATAAAGAATTAGAAAAATATGCTTATACTGATGATAATAATTTAATAAAAAACCTTCAAAAATTGATCTATATTTTTAAAAAATTCAAACTTAACCAAAAACAAATCAAGCAGCTCAATACCCTACAATCTAAACTAAAAGAATGCACAAATGAATGAGATAGAACTTAACACTCAAAATAAAACCTTAAACGAAACAGAAAAAAGCACAAAAACTATTTTTAAAATATCAAGGAATATAAATGAAAAAACCTTTTTATAAACTTAAAAGATTTTATATACCCTGTATTATATTAATCATAATACTCGCCGTGCTTGCAAAATTACTTTATTCTCCTTTATATACGATTTGTTGGGGAATGTATCATTATCCTAAAAAAGAACAAGAATTTAGAAATTTTGAAAAAATGACTTTAAATCCAAGTCCTAAAGATATGATTAAAATTGTAGATGATCATCAGCCAAAATTAGAAGATTTTAAAGATTTAAATGCAAAAATGCAAAAGGCTATTTTTGATTTTAAGGTGGCTAAATTCTTTGGATTTGAGGATAGATATTTTGAATTTTCTCTTAAAAATTACATCGGGTTTTTTATTTTTTTGTATAGCAAAGAACAAATTTATTTTAATTATCTTAATTTCATAAGCGGTATAAATTCAACTTCCAATGAAAAGCAAAAATATTTAGCCCTAAGAGCAACTACCAAAGATTTAGAAAAACAAATTTTTGAAGAAAAACTTAAATTTATAAAACATTATGATGATTTTTATGATTATTTAGAGGGTGTAGGTTATTTGGATAAGGGAACTTGGTATAAAACTATGGCAATCTATCCAAAAATAACAATTCGGGGTCTTCTTTTGTTTCATAACAATCAATTATGTTCTTTTGAAGATAGAAACTTAATGTTTAATCAAATAAAGAGAAGTTATAATATATTCATTAACTTAGATCCAGATGGCTCAAAACTTCCTGATAAGACACTCGGGAAAGAATGGAAAGATTACCGCAAAAACACATCAATCTTTATAGAAAATACGATAAATGAAATCCAAAAGGCTTTAGATGAATGCAAATGAAAACAATGCTAATAATGAGAATAATACTATTAATATTGAAGAAAGTATAAAAGAATCTTTAAGAGAGGGGCAAGAAATTGTAGAAAGTAACATAAGGAATGCGATAAATGTCTATTTATAAAGAATGTGAAGTTTGTAAAACAAAAATCAATAAATTACAAAATGCATCAAATGTATTTTTATTGGGCTTTGGTAAAGAACTAGTTTGTAAAAAATGTAAAGCCAAATATAAAGCAAATTCATTATTTATTTTTTTATATAGCATTTTTAATGATATTTTAATTTTGTTTATATTGTGGAATTATTTTATGGATTTGTTAGAATTCTTTCATTTAAATACAAATTTAAAAATTATTTTTTCAATAGTTTTTTATTTATTTTATAAAATTATTTTAGTATATTTTATCTATTTAAATAAAATAAAGGACTAATAAAATGTCTAACAATAAGAATATTTTGCAACATATTGATGATTTAGTAAATGGTATATTTGACTCTACAGTTATGACGGCTTTAGAATTTGGACATTTTGTAATAAAAATTATTGGAGTTGAAAATATAATTTTAGATGACAACACAAAACAAGATGAAGCTATTGAACAAGCCGAAGTCTTTTATAAAGCCATTAAACTTATAATCTCAAATGATCAAATTAGAAAGCAAGCATTTCAATTCTTAAAACAAGATTTTCAAAAACAACCGTTATATTATATTGGGAGTATAGTTGGACCAGGCGCTGTGGTTTCTTTAATCAAAAAACCAACGCAAAAAATTCTTTATTTCAGTGCAAATAAAACTCAACAAGCATTTAATCTTTCCAATAACTCTCTCTACCCCTACTACAAAAACATACAAAATTCCTTTACTCCTTTATGTTCTATAGATAATAAAAATAGTAATTTGTTAAAAGAATTTAATTTTGATAGTTTTTCTTGTAATTTTTATAATAATAATATTTTCAATCAAAGTCTTAAGCATTTAAATAATATACAAAATGAAAAAGAATATATCAATGAGTATAAAATATTTTTAGAAAATCTTAATTATTTTAATCAAGAATATAATAATTATAAGCTTGTATCTATACAAGCAATCAATAATTTAAAAATAGCCTATATACAAAAACTATCTTTAGAAAATATCAACAACATCAACATCGATTCAAAACCCTATCTATTAAAAGCTTTATATTTTTGTGAAGATTATGTTTTATATGATAAAGATAAGCAAGCTTTATTTGATGAAAACACAATAAAAGAATTAGAATTTAACTCTAGTTTTTATACTATCTTTATCTCTCATAAAAACAAACTAAATGATACTTATTTAAAAGCAAGAAAAGAACTTTATAAAAGTATTGATGAATTTAAAAAACTTGGTTTTGAAGATTTAGAAAATGCTTATCAAACTTATAT
>NZ_MJYC01000079.1:0-6447 GCF_001763115.1 Campylobacter sp. BCW_4323
ATAAGCTCTAAAGGGCGTTGTAAAAAATGATAAGTTAAGCTTATAAAAATAATCAAAGCTATAAGCACACCACAAGGTATATAAAATCTTTTAAGTTTGTAAAAAGGTTTTTTCATGGATGCTCATATTTATTTTAAATTAGCTTTTTCTAGCATTTTATTGTCCCAACCTTCTGGTAAATCTTTTATGCTTGGATAATAAGGGCGTAAAAGTTCTATATAAACTCCTTTCTGATAGGAAAGCTCAAAATAATACTTTCCTAAAGCAGAAGGGATAAGCTTTGCATCTCCGTGATAATTTCCATCAGAATAGACAAAATTAGGGCTATAAAAAGGGCTTCTAGGAGGAACATATGGGCTTTGTTGAATTGGGCGCACTCCTATTTCATCATAAGCAAAATAATCATATATGCTAAATTTAAAAATACCATTATTGCCAAAGCCATAATCATAATAATCATTAAAATAACCATTTTCTCCTTCAAATCCCATATCAAGCAATATTTTTTCATAACGCTTATTTATTTCTTCGTTTAAATTTTTATAATCTATTTTTGTGTCATCCATATAAGCTGCAGGATTAAAAAGAAGCTTGGTTTCATCTTGAAACAAACCATAAGAAAGCTCTAATAAGAAATCTTTTAAACTCCAAACCAAATCAGCATAAAAATACTCATCATCAAAAGTGATTAAATAATCTTCATCTTTTTTATTTTGTTTTGCTAAATAATCAAGCATAGCAAGCAATATTGGATTTTTTTTAATATAACTTTTATCTTTAAAATTATTAGCTTGTTCTTTTGTAAGAATGCCAACTTCTCCTAATTGATCATAAATTTCATCACTAAATACGAAAGGTTTTATGCCATGGTTTTTATTGATTGCATCAATATAATTTTTTATTATCATTGTGTTTTTACTATAAAGTTCTTTCACATAGGAAATGATTTGTTCTTGGCTTAAAATTTGAGTGTCTTTTTCTATTTTACATTGATACTCTAAATTATTTGGACTTTCAAAATAATAACCCCCATCCATACCATCATAAAATTTAGGTTTAATATAATTAGGATTTTTATTAGCAAGCCATAAGGGATTTTTTATCTTTTTAACTTCTTCTTCTAAATTTTCAAATTTAGTGGCTATGTATTTTGGGATGAGTTTGTTGCCTTTTTTATCAAAAACAATTTTACCAAGATATATGCCAAATTTTGGATTATAGCATTCAAGCTCATTCATATCATTAAATTTCCAAAAATATTGCTCGCTAGGACAAATATTATTATAACTTTTTATGTTTGTATTTATGGCTAAATAAATAGCATAAGGTTCTTTTCTGGTTTGTAAGAAATCTTTATGTTTAAATATATTCTTTATGGCTACTTCTAACATATCAACCCCTATATTTTTCAAAATAAAATGTGCTTATTCTCGCATCTCTTTCACTTGGAGAAAACCAATAAATTGCAGGTTTATCTGAAAATATACCGTATTTATAAGGTTTAACTCCGACACAATCTGTATAATTATTACTAATTATGCATTTTTTATCATACGCCCAAAACATAACAACATTTTCAAATTTAAAATATTCATTAGAATATATGAGTTTAAAATGCTTTCTGTATGTTGATTTTTTATTTCTTTAGAATTATTTTTATCAATATAAAAATGTCTAAATTCGTGAAAAAAAGTTGATAATATCTGTTCTTCTTTGTTTTTTAAATTCAAATATAATGCTTTTTTTCCTACACTATTATAAGATCCGTTATTGTATTGTTTAAACTCTTTATAAATAGTTGGAATTGGTGGTTCTATGTCGAAAGCTTTTACCAAATCTTCAAGAAATTCTTGAAAAAACATAATTTTTTCCTCATCACTTTTGTTTGAAAATTCACTAAATTTTGCTTTATAGCTTGGTATGATAAAAAATTTCTCATCAGAATAAACATCTATAAATTTTTTAACAAATTTCTCCCTTTCTTTTAAATACTTATCTCCATCACTTACACTTTTAATAAATTTTTCATTAGCTAAATCAAATCTATAATAAATATAAGCAATTTTTCCTGCAAGTTGGGGATAATTTTTAAAAAATTCATAATTATTTGTTTCTTTTGCTTTTTCTTCAAAACTTTGGCAAGCTTTTAAAAACTCTACAGCCTCAAAAACACTAAAAATACAATTTGTTTGAATTATATCACTATTAAAATCATTCCTTAGTTTACTTTCTTCTACATCCTCATCATCTCCAACTCCCACTCTAAAGCTCATATCTATGATGATGTAATGATCTTCTAAATTAGGCATAGTTTTTTCACTACTATAAGCAAATAAAACTATGTAGTATTTATAATCTTGTATGTCTTCTTTAGGCTCGTTGCTTCTATTTATAGGCAAGCAAAAGGATAAAATATTGTCTTCATAGCTTTCATTATAAATCAAATCATCATTTTCAAATAATACCTTAAGATTTTTTTCATCAATATAGCCATTACAATCATGTAATAATAAATTTAATTTTTCTTTGCTTTCACATTCTACAAAAGCCCATTTTAGTTTTTCATCGCTTTCTTTTTCTAGTTGTAAGCTTATATAAGTCCCTGGTGCAAAAGAAGCATTTAAATCAATATGGGAATTTTCATGAAATATTAGTGTTTTATTCATAAACTTTTCCTACAAATATAATTTTATTATCTATTTTTTCAGGGTAAGCCACTTTAAGTGAGATTATATTTTTCCCCTCACTCCGCACAAACTTAGCTTGCTTATTTAAATCCTCTAATAACTGTGCTTGTGCCATACCTATGCTACCACTACTGCCAAACTCTCCCTTTTCATTGATGCTATAAAGATATAGATTATCTTTTATTATGCTTTGCTCTTTTTTATCTTTTTTGCTTGTTTTGTTTTCTTTTTCATTACTTTCTTTTATTTTTACTTCTTTAAAAGTTTTAGAGCATTCTTTATCAGTATATAATCTTACGCAGTATCTTCCCCAGGTTTTTCCTATTTCAAAGGGATAATCTTTTAAAAAGTTAGGCTTAGTATCTTTAGCTATTTCATTGATTTTTAAATAATACTCCCCTTCAGGTAAAGTGCCAAATCTATCTTGAATGCTTTCATCATCATAGTAAAAATAAGCCTTTCCACTTTTGCTTTTATCTTTTTCATCTTGGTAAAAATAATGTGTAATTTGTTTTTTACTTCTTTTTTGATTGTCTGCCTTAGCAGTGCCACTTCTTGCCATGTAAGAATTAATCAATTCATTTCCTTTATAATGATAGAGATTAAATCCATCATAAACTAAATGATCTTTTGCTTTAAATTTAAATATAAGTCCAACTTTGTGATGGGTATAATTATTAAATATCCTTTTAGCATTTTGTAAAGGAGTAGGAAAATAAGCTTCACTTTCATCAAGCTTTACTTTAAAGCTATAACAATCACTAAAATACTTTTCTTTATCAAATCTTATTTTACCCTTTTCATCACTGCGTCTTTTTAGATTAACTACTCTTAAAGCTTCATTATGTTTAAAACCTTTGATAATGATTTTAGCATTAGCAATGGGTTTATTGTGTTCATCTTTTAAATATAAAGTGATAAAGCAAGGTTCTTTGGGGTTTGATGAAGAGTTGCTTGAGTTATTTTGTTCGTTTTGACTAAAGAAAGCAGAATGCTTTGAATGGGTTTTGGAGTTATCATCTTGTAAATATAACACACCAGATGGCAAGATATTATTATCATAATATTTTTTAAATGAAGGAAAAAAGGGAATTGGAGATTCAAAAGATTGTTTTTGAAGTATTTGAAATACTCTTTTATAAATAACCATAGGTGTAATTTTTTCTTGATCAATAAATTTAATATTAACAGTTCTACCTATTTTTAATGGATCTAATTCGTATTCTAAATAAAGATTTATATATTTTGCAAATCCATCATTACTTTCAAAATCAAAATTATCATCGAGTGGATAAAGCTTTAGATTAGAAATATATTCGGCTTTGTAAGTTTTAGCATTAATATGAAATTTAACATTTTTATTGAAAGCTATTTTTGTGCTTCCAAAAGTAAAAGATCTTTTAGCATAATCACTTGAGTTTATATCTAAGTAGTAGTGGCTTCTTTTACACGCTCTATTATCTTCGATATATTCTCCATCTCTATTAATAAATGGATTTACGCCTCCATACATCTTAGTTTCTACTATATCGTCTAGTTCTAAAATATACATCTCTTCTTCTATTTTATCTTTAAATTTTTCAAGTTCTTTTTTACTAAATTCGCAATCAAAAAATTTTTGAAATACTCTAAAATCTGCAGCACTAGTATATTTATCCACATATTTCATATAATCAAGTGCCGAAGCTTGTATGATTATTTCTTTTTCATCTCTTGCTTTATAATCTTTAGCGATAAGCACACGATTATCTTTTTTAGCTAAATTACTTGGTGGCGTGCTTTCTCCCCAAAGATAATAAGATAAAATTTCTATTCCATAATCACCTTTTAAATTTAATAAAAAACCCATTTTATTTTTCCTGCCATACTTAAAATTTCAGTTTTATTCATTAACCCATATAAAATTATCATTTTCGCGTATTTCTACTTCACCACAATTTGTAATAGGATAATACTCGTATCTAAAATAATTATCATTTTTCCACCTTTCCAAAACATCTTTATTGAATTTCTCTTTAGAGTGTTTATAGCCTATAAGATACATTTTAACTAATAAGCCATAATCATAATCACCAAATCTTGAAGGTGTAACAAAATATTCATAACCACCTATTGCTATAAATTTAACATCATAGTGAATAAGATAAATTCTTTCCCGATAATCAAAAAGTAAAGAATATTTGAGTTTTATATTGCTTAACTTTTGCGTTTTATCAAAATCCCCTATTAAAATTTTTTCTTCTTCAAATGGTTTTACAATGTTAAAACCCTGCATTATTTTTTGCATATTTTCTTCTTCAGTTTTATTAAAATCAATTTGTTTTATGATATCGTTGATATCAAATTGCTTTCCATTACTAAAAAATTGACAATCTGTATCTTCAAAATGACATTTAGTACCAAGATATTGCCACTCTTCTTGAGCTACATTGTAATATCTTTTACTATGTGCATAATCATAAAGCTTTTTAAGCAAATCTTTAGCAGCTCTTTCAAATACTTCATTTCTATCCAGTTTTTTACCTTCTTTTATACAATACCAATTTTGATTAAGTGTTGCATTGGAGCGTAAAATCACTTTTGCATAACCATTTTTAAATTCAGTATAAAAAAGTATATTATATCCTATAAATCCGATAAACAATATAGCTATAATCCAAGCTAATTTTTTTAATTTTGTGTCAAATAAAAACTGAAGTTTTTTCATTTATACTCCTAAATAAATTTGCAAATCCTTTTCTGTTTCGTTTAATTTTTTTCTAGGTAATTCTTCTTTTTGCAATTCTTCGTTCATTGTTTACACTCTTTTAGTTTGGATTTTATGGATTTAAGTTTATTGGTTTGTTTTTGACCGAGTCTGAGTTTTGGATAATTATTGTTTATATTTTCTATTTTCATTTTAAGATAATCATCTTTATAGGCAATAAATTTAATTTTTGAATTTATAAGATTGATATATCTATCAACTGCAATATTAATTTTTTCTATGCCATTTAGAATTACTATGGTTTTGGGATTATTTAAATCACAAATAGGAGCTATTGAAAGTTCTCTTAGGTACATATTATTAGCAAACGCACTATCTAAGCCAATCAATAGATTAATATATGTTATAATTTCTATTATTTCAAAATCATTATCATTTTTTTGCAAAAAATCCTCTTTTAAACGAGTATTTAGAAAAAATAAAAAATCTTCAAAAACTTTAAATCTTTCCTTGTCAAATAAAAAATAAGTTTTATGTCCTATAAAAGTTTTTTCATTATCTAAAAGATAAAGTATAATATCCATATTTATTCTTAAAACAATTCGACTAGCTTTTCTTGAAAGTTCCTCATCTTCATCTAGGAATGAATAAATAGTTAAAATTCTTATATCTTCAATACTAGCTTGTATCATCTTAAGATTTTTAATAATCATTTGTGTAGCTTTTTCTTGATTATAGTTTTCTTTGCTTAAATTCTTAGCATATTCTAATTCTTCCTTGCCTTCGTTTTCACTCCATTTGATTAAAGCACTAAGATTTTCTCTTGCTTTGCTTTCATTATCTTCTTTAAACTTTAGAGCTTCATGGATAAACTCATAAACACTACTAACAACTGCAATAAAAACTAATACAATAAAAACTATAATAGAAATTTTTTTTGATATTTTAAGCAATTTTTTTACCTTTAAAGTTAGTATTATTTATTATAGCATTATTAGATACAATCTTAAAATCTTCTTTTATATCATCTATAATGGTATTGCTTTGTTTTGT